>JACCYG010000127.1 GCA_013696595.1 Actinomycetota bacterium
GTTCACGGCCGGGTGCGAGACGCCGAAGCGGACGATCGCACCCGCCTCGTGCTCGTTGACCCCGCGCTCGACGGCCGCGACGAGCGTCACCGTAACGCCGTGCTCGGCACAGGCTTCGAGCGCGCGCCGCTTGTCCTCGCGCAGATCCTTCCCGCGGATCGCGAGGTGCGTCTCGAGGTCGAAGCCGTCGAACTGGAGATAAACGTGCGCGCCGACCCGTGCGAGCTCGGGCGCGAAGCGCCGGTCGCGCCCGAGCCGGATTCCGTTCGTGTTCAGCATGACGACGCGAATCCCGCGCTCCTTCGCCATCTCCATGAACGTGACGATCTCGGGATGGATGCTCGGCTCGCCGCCCGAGAACTGCACGACCTCGGGCTCCCCTTCGGCGGCAACGAAGGTGTCGAGCATGAAGGCGACCTGCTCGCGGGTCAGCGAGAAGCCGTCGGGCTGGTGGCCCGAGTCGGCGAAGCAGATCGGGCAGTCGAGGTTGCAGCCGGTGTTCACTTCGATCAGACCGAGGCAGGCGTGCTGCTTGTGGTCGGGACAGAGTCCGCAGTCGAGCGGGCAGCCGTCGCGCACCTCGGTCTGGAACCCGAGCGGAAGCGTCCCGGGCTTGTTGTAGCGCTGCTGCGCGACGTAGAGCTCAGCGTCCGAGTAGACGAGCGCCTCGAAGGGCCCATGCTCGGGACAGCGCTTGCGCATGACGACCCGGTTGTCGCGGACGTTCACCTCCGCCTCGATCACGCGCTTGCAGACGGGGCAGATCGACTTGGTCAGCTCGAGGAAGACCTCATCGCGGTCGACCCTCGCTTGCCTCGTTGCGTTCAGCGCCACAGGCCCTCCCTTCCTCCTCGGGTTCCGGTCGGATGCAGACACGGTCCAGGACGATTCCGAACGGTCGAACCGGCTGAGCCGGAAGGCATCGAACCGAACGACGCATTCCCACCGCTCCCTCGCGCGCCCGGCAGCCTTCCTGGCCACCGCGACCATCCTCATCGCCGCGGAGCAGGCGCCTGACGGCGAGCAGCCTACGAATGGAGGACTTGCCGCGCCGACCGGGCGAGCCGCGGACGCGGCAGGGAGAGTCCGGCGTTCGCGGCCGCATACCACGCCAGCGCGAGCATGTAGGCGTCCTCGAGCAGGATCCACCAGCGAAGCTCCTGGGCGAGGTAGACGCCGAAGCAGGCGCAGTTGCCGACCGCGAGGCCGCGCACGAAGGCCTGCGCCGCGAGCGTCGACCAGAAGACCGCGAGCGCGAGGCCAAGTGCTCCGCCGGCCCGCCCGAGCGCCCTCGGACCGGCCCTGCTCGCAAGGAGCAGGATCGCCACGGCGAGCTCGAGCGAGGGCAGTGCGTACGAGGCGCCCGCCGCAGCCGTGCCTTCGAGGAGCCGAGATCCCTCGATCGCTTCCGCGAAGCCGTCCCGATCGGCGATCTGGCCCGACGCCATGGCGGCGAGCAGCAGGCTGTAAAGGAGCGAGGCGACCGCCGGGCGGCGGGTCACGCCTTCTTGGCCGCCCGCAGACCTTCCTCGAACCCGGACAGAGTCGTCGCCCCGACGATCCTCGTCACGACCCGGTGCTGGGCGTCGAGGAAGACCGTGGTGGGAAGACCCTGCAGGCCCAGCTCGTTCGCGATCTCGCCGTTCGGGTCAAAGATGCTCGGGTGGCTCCAGCTCCAACGGTCGTAAAAGGCCGCGGCGCCGCTCTTGGTGTCTTGGTAGTCGATCCCGATCACCTGCGCTTCCGGATGCTTCTTCGCGAACTCGCGCAGGTCGACCGCCTCCTCGTTGCAGCCCGGGCACCAGGAGGCCCAGACGTTCAGGACGATCGGCTTGCCGGCATAGGCGTCGAGGCTGACCTCCTTGCCGGTGACCGGGTCCTTGCCGCTCAGCTCGGTCGCCGGTCCGGACTCGCTCGGGCTCGCGCTCGGGCTGGCGGCGTCACTGCTCCCCGCGCGGAGAACGCCCACGGCGACCACTGCGGCGACGGCAACGGCGGCGACGGAGATCCAGAGCCACCTGGGGGTCGTGGACCCGCGCTTGCCGGGCGGTCCCGGCCCGGTGCTACCCGCAGTCTGACGCGCCTGCTTGGCCCTACGCTGGCTCACGGAGCGCACTCCTTCCGTCGAGCGGAGAGGATCGACTCATCTCGGGCCGTTCGATGCGGATCGCCCTCGGACGATTTCACGCTGGACTCGAGTCGCCCTCGGCCCTGATCCGCTCGACGACGGCGTCGACGAGCTCAGGCTTCGGGTCGGGCTCGCGGCGGCCGAGTGCGGCGAGCGAGCTGAGTGTGGCGAGGAAGGCGCGAAACGCCGCCTGACACATCTCGCAGCGGGCGAGATGGCGCGCCACCCGGAAGCGTCGGTAGCCGCGAAGATCGCCCTCGGCGTAGTCCGACATCGAACGGGCGGTCTCCTCGTGGGAGCCGTTCAGAAGATGGGTGAGGAGGCGCACGGTCGTATGATGCAGCCTGCGCCTGCGTCGATGCGCGGGCCTTGCCGGAAAGGGCTTGTTCGGAGCGTCGAGGGGCGAGGCGATGCTAGCGTCGTCCCGTGGACGACGACGAGGCCCGGCTCCTCACACGAGCACGAGACGGCGAAGTCGAGGCGTTCGCCGAGTTCGTCCGCAGGTTCGAGCGCCGTGTCCGCGCCGTCCTCGGGCGGCTGCTGGACGACGAGCGCGACGTCGACGAGGCGGCGCAGGACACATTCGTCCAAGCGTGGCGGAACCTCGACCGATTCCGAGGCGACGCGGCTCCCTTCACGTGGCTCTACCGCATCGCCGTCAATGAGGCACTTCAGCGTGTTCGGCGCAAGCGGCTCGATACCCGTCCGCTTCCGGACGTCGAGGAGGCGCCGGCCTCACCCATGCCCGGCGCTCGCGGTCCGGACGACCAGGCCGAGGAGCAGGAGGAGCTCGCCTTCCTCGCCGCCCGCATCCGCGCGCTCGACTTCGACCTCCGTGCGCCGCTCGTCCTCCGCGACGTCGAGGGCCTCTCGAACCAGGAGGTTGCCGACGCTCTCGGGCTCACCGTACCCGCGGCCAAGAGCCGAATCCACCGCGCCCGGATGCAGCTTCGGGAGGAGTTTCAGCAGTGGCGAGACCCGTCGGCCTGAGCCAGAGCCTCAGGAGGCGAGATCCCCTCCGGGAAGCTTGCGAAAGGCGCTCAGGTATCCCTCGCTGAAGGTCGGGAACTGCGCGACCGTGTCCTTGAGGACGCTGACGGGAATCTCCGCCCGGATCGCGAGGACGGCTTGGTGGATCCATTCGCCTGCGAGCGGGGCGACGGCCCACGCGCCGACGAGGACGCCGCGAGCCTGGTCGACCACGATGCCGAGTGTGCCGCGCGGATCAGCCTCGTAGGTGTAGGGGCGAGCGATCGACTCGACGAGGTCGACGGTCGCCGCGGACGCATCGATGCCTTGTGCCCGCGCCTGCTCGACCGTCAAGCCGACGGCCGCGACCTCGGGGTCGGTGAAGACGACTCGTGGGATGGCTCGGTAGTCGGCCTTGGCGTCCTGGCCGAGGATGTCGGCGGTCGCGATGCGCGCCTGGTACTTGCCCACGTGCGTGAAGAGCGAGACGCCGGTCACGTCGCCGATCGCCCAGATGCCTTCGACGGCGCGACAGCGCTCGTCGACCGCCACTCCACCTGTGCCGGCTTCGATACCGGCGGTCTCGAGCCCGAGCCCTTGGGTGCGAGGGACGCGCCCGGCCGAGACCACGAGCGCCTCGCCGCGAGCATCGCTTCCGTCGTCGAGGCGAACAACGCGCTCGCCCTCGTGCACTTTGACGCTCTCGGCCGTCCGGCCGAGCATGAGCCGGACGCCGTCGGCTTCGAGCTCCTTGCCGATCAGCTTGCTGACGGCCGGGTCCTCGCGCTTGAGCAGCGACTCATGGTTGTGGACGATCGTCACCCGGGAGCCGAAGCGGGCGAGCATCTGCCCGAGCTCGATCCCAACCGGCCCGCCGCCGATGAACACGGCGCTCTTCGGAATCTCCTGGAGCGTTGTTGCCTCTCGATTCGTCCAGTAGCCGGCTTCGCTCAAGCCCTCGACCGGCGGGATGAACGAGTCTGAGCCGGTTGCGAGGATAATCCGTTCGCTCTCGAGCACCCGACCGCCGGCCTCGACACGACCGGACTCGGCCAGACGGGCGTGAGCCTTCACGACGGTGACCCCGTCCCTCTCGTAGCGGGCGACCGTCTTCGAGTCGTCCAGATCGCGGATCATCCAGTCGCGGTAGGCGGCGATCCTCTGCCAGTCGAGCTCGGGGCGAGAGACGCCCGCGAGGCGCTCGCTCTCTCCTCGGACTTCCGGTGGGCGAAGCAGCGTCTTGGAGGGAATGCACGCCCAGTAGCCGCACTCTCCGCCGACGAGCTCCCGCTCCACGAGCGCGACGCGCATGCCGGCCCGCGCGAGAGCGCCCACTGCCACTTCGCCGGCGGGACCGGCACCGATGACGACGGCGTCAAACGTCTCGCTCACGTGATGGCCTCCTGGTGGTCGGTGTACGAACTGGGACGGCCGGTGCTTGCACCTAGCTCGCGCTCGCGTTATATTGGATCTGCCTTATATCAGAAGGAACGCGTACATGAGTCAGACTGCCCCATTCAAGCTCCCGGAAGCGCCCGCCAGAAGCGACCTAATCGCCAAGTACTTCCGAGGTCTCGGCGACCCAACCCGTCTGCGCATCCTCGAACTCCTCCGCTCTGAGGGGGAGCTCTCGGTCGGCGCGCTCGTTGCGCGGCTTGCTCTGGCCCAGCCCCAGGTCTCGAACCATCTCGCCTGCCTTCGCTGGTGCGGCTTCATCGAGGCACGCCGCGAACACCGCATGATCTACAACCGGATCGCCGATGAGCGGGTCGAGCAGATGCTCGACCTTGCGAGCGCGCTGCTCGAGGACAACGCCGACCATGTCGCTGCCTGCTGCCGGATCGAGGAGGGCTAAATGCGACGCGGGGCCCGTAACGGCTTTGGGACCCTCGGAGTCGCTGTATTCGCCGTCGTCTGCTGCGCGGGCTTGCCTCTCCTCGTCGGCGCCGGGGTAAGCGTCACTGCGATCGGCGTCGGCGCCGGGCTCACGGCCGGCCTGGTGGCAGCGGCGACTGCCATCACGGTGCTCGCTCTGCGCGCTCGCGGCCGGCGTGGCGCCTGCCAGCTTCCACCCGATCGAACCAAGGAGCCCGCATGACCCCCGAAAGCAACCGCCCGCTGGTCGAGATTCTCTACTTCGACGGTTGCCCGAATCACGAAGGGGCACGGTCGCTCGTGGAGTCCGTCGCTCGGGAACTGGCCCTCGAGCCCGAGGTTCGGCTCGTCAACGTGTCTGATCCGGAGGCTGCTGAGCGCGAGCGCTTCCTCGGCTCACCCACCATTCGAGTCAACCGCCGCGACATCGAGCCGGGCGCCGACGAGCGCACCGAGTTCGTCTATTCCTGCCGCGTCTACCGGACCGATGCCGGCCTCGCCGGCCAGCCGGATGAGAAGTGGCTTCGCGACGCACTCTCGCATGCCTAGCACCGATCCCTGAACCCGTAAGGGGTCAAGGGCGGCTGCACTAGTAGATCGCGGCGCGCTGTACTGCGC
>JACCYG010000145.1 GCA_013696595.1 Actinomycetota bacterium
AGCTGAACGAGGCGCAGGGGATCGAGCCGGGCGTTTCCGGGGCGGTGCAAAAGGCGATCCGTCTCGCGGAAGAGCTCGGCGCCGAGATCGGCGAGGCGACGCTCCCGCGCTCCGTCGAGTACGGGCTGCCTTGCTACTACCTGATCGCTCCGGCCGAGGCGAGCTCGAACCTCGCCCGCTACGACGGCGTGCGGTACGGCTACCGCGCCGAGGAGGACGGCCACGCCCTGACCGAGCTCTACATGCGAACGCGCTGGGAGGGCTTCGGTGCCGAGCCGAAGCGGCGCATCATGCTCGGCACCTACGCGCTCTCGGCCGGCTACTACGAGGCGTACTACGGCCAGGCGCAGAAGGTACGAACGGTGATCAAGCAGGAGTTCGAGGCGGCGTTCGCCGACTTCGATCTCCTGGTCAGCCCGACCGCGCCGACCGTGGCGTTCGAGCTCGGCGACAAGGCCGACGACCCGATCGCGATGTATCTGACGGATGTGCTCACGATCCCGCCGAACATGGCAGGGCTTCCGGGCCTCTCGCTGCCGTGCGGCCTCTCAGAAGGGCTCCCGGTTGGTCTCCAGCTCCTGGGCCCTCAGTTCTCGGAGAACCTGCTCTTCCGTGCGGCGCACGCGCTCGAGCGCGCGATCGGATTCGACTTCGTCCCGGAGCGGCTCCGTGCCTGATCTCGAACCCGTGATCGGCCTTGAGATCCACGTCCAGCTGAAGACGCGGACGAAGATGTTCTGCCGGTGCGCGAACGGGTGGGGCGACGAGCCGAACACCCGCACGTGCCCGGTCTGTCTCGCGCATCCTGGAACGCTTCCGGTGCCGAACCGCCAGGCGATCGAGTGGACGATCAAGCTCGGGCTTGCGCTCGGCTGCGAGATCGCGCCGCGCGCGGTCTTCCACCGCAAGCACTACGTCTATCCCGATCTCGCGAAGAGCTACCAGCTCTCGCAGTACGACGAACCGCTCTGCACCGGCGGAAGCTTCGTCGTTCCCGGCGCCGAGGGAGAACGCGAGATCGGCATCGTCCGGGCTCACCTGGAGGAAGATGCGGCGAAGACGATTCACGTTGGCGGCGCAGCGGGACGAATTGCGGGCGCTGACTATTCGCTCGTTGACTTCAACCGTGGCGGTGTGCCCCTGGTCGAGATCGTGACACAGCCGGACGTCCGCTCGCCCGACGAGGCGCGGCGGTTCCTCCAGCTCCTCCGCCAGACCGTCGTCGAGCTGGGGATCTCGGACGCAGAGATGGAGAAGGGCTCGCTCCGCTGCGACGCGAACGTCTCGGTGCGCGAGGTCGGGGAGACGGGGTTTCGGACGAAGACGGAGCTCAAGAACATGAACTCCTTCAAGTTCGTCTCCGACGGGATCGCGGCCGAGCTCGAGCGCCAGGCGAGCATCTACGAGCGCGGTGACGACGTCGTCCAGCAGACGCTTCATTACGACCCGTCAAGCGGCGAGGTCGCTCCGCTCCGCTCGAAGGAATACGCCGACGACTACCGCTATTTCCCGGAGCCGGACCTTGTACCCGTCGAGCCCGCGCGCGAGCTCGTCGAGCGCCTGCGCAACGAGATCCCGGAGCCACCTGGGGGTCGCATCCGCCGGCTCGAGCCGGACGTCGGCTTCTCGCTCGCCAGCGAGCTTGTCTCCGCCGGTCGCGATCCTCTGCTCGCGCCCATAACCGCGCACGGCGTCGACCCGAAGGCGGCGGCCAACTTTCTCATGAACGACTACACCGGCGACGGAACGGCGGCGCCGGACCCTGCTCTCATCGCCGAGACGATCAAGAAGCGCCGCGAGCTGCCTCCGGACGTCTATCGCCAGGCCGCCGAGGCGGCGAGCGTCGGCAACGCGACCGCGGTCGCGGAGCTCCTCGAACAGACGGCGATCACGGACACGGGCGAGCTCGACCGTCTCATCGATCAGGTCGTAGCCGAGAACGAGAGCCAGGTCGCGGCGTACCGCGGCGGGAAGCAGGGGGTCCTCGGCTTCCTCGTCGGGCAGGTCATGAAGAAGACCCAGGGCAAGGCCGACCCGCGACGCGTCAACGAGCTCCTGCGCGAGCGCCTCGACACGTGATTCCGGACGCGGCCACGCTCGCCCTCTTCGCGGCCGCGGCGTTCGCGCTCCTGGTCGTGCCGGGGCCGGCCGTCCTCTAC
>JACCYG010000150.1 GCA_013696595.1 Actinomycetota bacterium
CAAAGCGGGTGACAGTCACCGGGCCATGGCCGGTGTGGACGGGCGCGATCGCGGCGAAGCGAATCAGCTTGGCTGCGGAACCACTCGGATGTAGGGCTTCGGTGACTTCCAGCCCTCCGGGTACGTCTTCTTGGCGTCCTCGTCCGAAACGGAGCCGGCGATGATCACGTCGTCGCCCTCCTGCCAGTTCACGGGCGTCGCAACCTTGTGCTTGGCGGTCAGCTGCAGCGAGTCGATCACGCGCAGGACCTCGTCGAAGTTGCGGCCCGTCGTCATCGGGTAGACGAGGATGAGCTTGATCTTCTTGTCCGGGCCGACGACGAAGACGTTCCGCACCGTCTGGTTGTCCGCCGGCGTCCGCTCCGTCGGGTCGCCGGAGACGTCGGCGGGAAGCATCCCGAACTGCTTCGAGACGTTGAAGTCGGCGTCGCCGATGATGGGATAGTTCGGCGCGTGCCCCTGCGTCTCTTCGATGTCCGCCGCCCACTTCGCGTGGTTGTCGATCGGATCGACTGAGAGGCCGATGATCTTGACGCCGCGGCGGTCGAACTCGGGCTTGATCTTGGCCATGTAGCCGAGCTCGGTCGTGCAGACCGGGGTGAAGTCTCTGGGATGCGAGAACAGGACGGCCCACGAGTCCCCGATCCAGTCGTGGAAGCGGATGCGGCCTTCCGTCGTCTCCGCCTCGAAGTCCGGTGCCGTGTCGCCGATCTGCAGAGCCATCGCCTTCCTCCTTTTCCGAAACACCGCGCTCGCCGTTTCCAAGCGCGTGGGCATTCTCGTCGTTCGATGTTCCTTTTTCCAACGCGCAGGACGGCGTACTTCTTCCCGGCTCTCTTCCCGCGCCCCTCGGCGGAGGCGACGCTCAGGAGGGGACGGCGGCGTCCTCGTACTCGTCGTGGCGGCGCCACCATTCGTAGCACGGGGTTTGCGGATACCCGTCGGGAGAGTGCTCCCAGTCCTCCTGCCGGCCGAGCGGCGTCAGGTCGAGGAACGTCCACACGCTGCCGAGCGCCTCGACGCCGCGGCCGTCCGTGAAGTACGTCCGGTAGACGCGGTCGCCGTCGCGGAGGAAGACGCTCAGTCCGAAGATCTCGCCCTGCTCGGTCGTCGTCCCGAAGTCGGCGTTGAAGTCGCTCCCGGCCGACGAGAACCAGGGGATCGACCAGCCCATGCGCTCCTTGTACGCCTCGATCTTGGCCAGCGGGGCGATGGAGACGAGGACGAAGGTCGTGTCGCGGGCGTGCAGGTGGGCGAGATGGCCGACCTGGTCGACGAACATCGAGCAGCCGGGGCAACCTGCCGACGGCCAGCCGTGGGCCCCGGGGCCGAACATGAAGTGGTAGAGGATCAGCTGGCGGCGCCCCTCGAAGAGATCGAGGAGGCTCGCCTTGCCGTTCGGGCCCTCGAAGACGTAGTCCTCGTCGATCTCGACCATCGGGAGCCGTCGGCGCTCGGCAGCGAGCGCGTCACGAGCCCTCGTGGCTTCCTTTTCCTTTGCCAGGAGCGCGTCACGCTCGACTTCCCACTCGGCTGCTGACACGACTCGAGAAATGCTCATGGTCCTCTCCTTGTCAGTGGCCTGCTTGGTCACGCGTCCAGCCACTCCGTCGCCATGCGGCCGGCAGCGTGAATACAGACGATCTCGAGGCGCCCGGGGCCGAGGTTGCGAAACGCGTGCGGAGTATCGGCCTCGACCACGACGACGTCGCCGGGCCCAGCCTCGACCTCGTCTCCTGCTGCCGTGACCGACGCGCGGCCGGAGCGCACGATCCAGGTCTCGGCGTACGGATGCTTGTGCAGGCCGGGCCCTTCACCGGGCTCGTTGTCCACGAGGAAGAACGAGATCCCCGCGCGATAGGGCTCGCCTTGGAACTCCACGGTCCGGTTGGGGCTCGGCGGGAGCTCGTCTCGACGGATGACGTGATGCACGGCGTCACCCTCCCTGCGAGCGAACGGACGAAGCTCGCGCCACTCGGAATCTGAGGTGTGTGACCTCCGGGGACGAGATGACCCTCGTGCCTTCGAGCTCGATCTGCTCGGCGCCCAGGTCGTCGAACAACCGGACGCCTTCACCCAGGAAGAGGGGCGCGATGTGTACCTGCAGCTCGTCGACGAGTCCGGCCTTCAGGCACTGCTGGATCGTGCTCGCGCCTCCGCCGACTGTCACGTTCTTGCCGCCGGCAGCGGCTTTCGCCTGCTCGACTGCGCGCTCCACACCGTCGGTGACGAACGTGAACGTCGTTCCCCCTTCCTTGGCCTCCGTTTCTCGAGTCTCGTGCGTCACGACGAAGACCGGCACGTGAAAGGGAGGGTTGTCGCCCCAGCCCTGGGCGTTGTCGAACATTCGCCTCCCCACCACGACTGCGCCGGCGCTTCCGAGCGCCTCCT
The DNA here is from genome assembly GCA_013696595.1 of Actinomycetota bacterium. Lineage (GTDB taxonomy): Bacteria > Actinomycetota > Thermoleophilia > Gaiellales > Gaiellaceae > JACCYG01. The sequence continues at coordinate 2,392 of JACCYG010000150.1, forward strand.
CGAGGACCTCGGAATCCTGGTTGGCCTTGCCCCCGGCCAGTCCGTGGGGCTCCCGCCAGCTTGCCAGGTCGTACACCCACTGATGCAGCCGCTCACCACCCTCGCCTAGGGGCAGCTCAGGCCCGTCGTTCGCCCCGGCGACAAAACCGTCGAGCGAGGTTGTTATGTCGACGACTACCTTCCCCATCGGAGTCTCCCTGCCGCTCGCCTCTCAAGCCTCCGCCGCGACAGGGGCGCCGGCGGCTTCCTCGTGCCCGTGCTCGGGCGCGCCCGCGCTGGCGCGGAGAAGCGTGGCGACGACGACGGCCGAGGCGACGACGAAGAACGCGCCGACGACGAAGGCGGCGTGATAGCCGCTGTTTATTGCTGCAACCGCACCTTCACCGGACGCTTCGAGGCTGTCTGCGCGTGAGGCCGCGAGGCTGGCGAGGATCGCGAGCCCAAGCGCGCCGCCCATCATGAAGGCGGTGTTGACGACACCGGAGGCGAGCCCGGCCTCGCTCTGCTCCACCCCGCTCATCGCGGCGAGAAGGATCGGGTTGAATCCGATTCCGGCGCCGAGCCCGACCGCGATTGTTCCCGGCAGGACGTCGATCAGGAAGTTGCCGTCGACGGGCGTCCGCGCGAAGAGGACCAGCCCGAGCGTCATCAGCGCGAGGCCGGCGACCAGCGGCTTGTTGATCCCGAAGCGCATGACGAGCCGATCGGAGAGAAGGAGCGAAGAGGCGCCCCAGAGCACGGTCGAGGGCAGGTAGGCGAGGCCGACCTCCATCGGCGTGTAGCCGAGGACCCTCTGCAGGTAGAGCGTCGAGAGGAAGAAGTAGCCGAACATCCCCGCCGCCATGAGGACGGCGATAACGTTGGCGGTGGAGACGTTGCGATTCCGGAAGATCCGGAGGGGCATGAGCGGCGCGGAGACTCGCGCCTCGATGACGAGGAAGACCGCCATGAGCGCCGCCGCCGCGCCCAGCAGCCCGAGCGTCTGGGCGGAGGTCCAGCCGGCCTCGTTCCCCTTGACGATCGCGTAGACAGCCAGCATGAGCGAGGCGGTGACCGTGACGGCGCCCGCGAAGTCGACCCTCCCGGTGGCGTGGCCGGGAGCAGCCGGCAACAGGGCGAGAGTCAGCGCGAAGACGCCGATCCCAACCGGAATGTTGACGAGGAAGATCCAGTGCCAGCTGAGGACGTCCGTGAGGATGCCCCCAAGGAGCACACCCGCGACCCCGCCGCCGGAGAGCACGAAGCCGAAAACCCCCATCGCCTTCGCGCGCTCGGCCGGCTCGGTGAACAGCGTGATGATCAGGGAGAACGCCACCGCGGAGACGATCGCGCCCCCGATTCCCTGGACGGCCCGCGCCGCGACGAGGGTGTCCTGGGAGTTCGAGATGCCGCAGGCGAGCGAGGCGAGGGTGAAGAGCGTGATCCCGAGCAGGAACAGACGCCTATGGCCGAACAGATCGCCCAGCCGGCCGCCCAGGAGCAGGAAGCCCCCGAACGTGAGCAGGTACGCGTTCACGACCCACGCGAGCGACTCCTGGGAGAAGCCGAGGTCGTCCCGAATCGTCGGGAGCGCAACGTTCACGATCGTCCCGTCGAGGACGATCATGAGATCTCCGAGGCATAGGACGATGAGCGCGAGCCACCGGGCGCGACTGGACGAGAAGGTCATCGGGGGGTTCCTTTCGGTTCGTTCGTCATCGGTGTCGAATGGTTAGACGGGCCCGGGTCCGGAGAATCATCGGTTCCCGCGCCGATGAATTTTCGTGACCCGAGGGGTCTATCTCCCGATGGGCGTCCCTGCAGCGCAAGCGTTCGCCTTCGCCGTCCGCGGTCCCATCACCCGCACCGATCTGCCCGGCCTCTGCGAACGTGTCTGCGCGTTGCTTGAGCGGAACGGCGCCGGCCTCGTCCTCTGCGACGTCGCGGGGGTCGAGCCCGACGCGGTGACCGTCGATGCCCTCGCGCGCCTGCAACTGGCCGCTCAACGGTATGGCTGCCAGGTCCGCCTTCGCCACGCATCCGAGGAGATTTTCGAGCTCGTCGCCTTCATGGGCCTCGCGGACGTCCTGCCGGACTAGAAACGTCGAAACTAGGAATCGAGCCGCGCGGGGAGGCCGAAGAGCGGGAACAGCGTCTCTGTGTCGAGGAAGAACGTGAGCTCGACGATGCGGCCGCCGGAAATCTCGAGCACCTGGAGCGCCCACGGCTCGTAGCCCTCGCCGGTCGGGCTGGGCTTGTATTGCCCGAATGCGGGCGCACCGTTCGCCGCCCTCGTCGGGATAACCCGTGAGTCGCGGCAGCCGGCGCCCGGGCCGACCCACCAGCTGAGAATGTCGTCACGGCCGGCGAGCCACAGGTCGTACGGCGGCATCGACTGGGTCGCGTCCTCATGAATCAGGGACGTGAGCGCATCCATGTCGTAGCTCTCGAACGCCGCGACATAGCGCGCGAGGAGCGCATCGTCCGCCTCGTCCGCGGACGGCGACGTCTCGGCCGGCGTCACGTCGCTGGCCTCGAG
>JACCYG010000188.1 GCA_013696595.1 Actinomycetota bacterium
GGGCGGCCGCGTTCGAGCGCATCACCGGCTCCCGCCACGCTTCCGGCAGGCGCCCGAGCATGAACGCGGGGTCGTCCGAGTCCCAGTGCGGGTAATCGGACGCGAAGCAGAGGATGTCCGGAGCGCCGACGGCCTCGAGCATCTCGAACAAGAGCTTGTCGTGACCGTCCGTGTGCTCGAGCGGCTGCGTGGTGAACTTGACGTGCTCGCGCACAGCCTCGCTCGGCTTGCGCTCGAGCCAAGGGATCTCCGACCGGAGGGCGCGCCAGTTCGTGTCGAGTCGCCAGAGGATCCCGGGGAGCCAGGCGACCCCGCCCTCCATGAGAACGACCTTCAGGGTCGGGAAACGGTCGAAGGCGCCGTGGCAGAGCAGGGAGACCAGGTGGGCCATGATGCTTCCCGCCGCTCCGAGCGTGTGCCACTCGATGTAGAAGCTCGGCATGCCCGCGCCGCCCGGAGGAGCCGCGACGCCGACGGCTTCGCCGCCGGAGTGAATCGCGACGGGAAGCCCGCACTCGGAAGCCGCCTCGAAGATCGGGAGGTAGCGAGGGTCGCCGTACGGGCGCTCGGACCCGCCGATCAGGAGGACCTGGACGAAGCGGTCGTCCTCGGCCATGCGGCGGATTTCCGCCGCGGCCGCCCGCGGCTCCTGGGCGGGACACACGATCGACCCGCGGAAACGCGGCTCCTGGTCGAGCCACTGCTCGCGCACCCACTCGTTGTGCGCCCGCGCGAACGTCTCGGCGCGATACGTGCTCGTCATCAGCGACACGGCAAGCCCGTAGCTCGCGGTCAACACCCCGACGTCGACGCCGAACGCGTCGAGGAGCTGGTGCTGCGTCGCCTCGAGTGAGTTGCCGTCCCGCGTGCCGAGCTCGTATTCGGAGTCGTGGCGAAACCAGCCGGTCGGGTGCCCAAACGGATAGCCCGGAAGCCCGGCACCCCCTTGCAGCCGGAACCAGTCGCGCTCAGCGGGATCGACGTGGGACAGGATCTCTTCGTCGGCGCCGTAGATGTGGACGTCGCAGTCGATCAACCCGACGTCCGCGGTCCTGCGCGTGGCGGCCTGTTTTCGTTCCACGAAAGCGCCTTCCGAAACCCGTGGCGGACGGTAGCGGCTCTGTGTCTCGCTGTCAAAGCAGCGAATCGAGTTGACGCTCGTCCCTCGAACTGTCTAGGATTTTTCTATCGCTCTGCAAAATACCGATACGCCTCTTGAAAGTCACGGGGACGGCCCGGCCGGAAACGGTGAGTCAATCGACAACGTAGCGGCTGCCGCGGACGCGTTTGCCGAGAGCCTGTCCCGCCGCCTGGAAACCGAGGAGACGGAGGAAGCGTTCCAGGGCATGCCCTCCGACGGGGATTCGCGCGTCGGCTACGAGGCGATGGGCGCCGGCGGGTGGATCGGGGTGCACTGGCCGGAGCGTCTCGGCGGGCGTGACCTGACCCCCCTCCACACGGCCGCGGCCGAGGAGCGCTTCGGCTACCACTGGCTTCCCCTCTCGGGCTACCTCCTCTCGGTCAAGACGATCGGGAACGCACTCCTTCGGCTCGCCTCCCCTGCTCTTCAGGAGCGCCTCATCCCGCCGATCGCGACAGGCCAACTCATCTTCTGCCAGGGGTTCTCGGAACCCGGCGCAGGCTCAGACCTCGCCTCGCTCACGACGAGGGCCGAGCGACAAGGAAACACGTTCGTCGTTTCCGGTCACAAGATCTGGACCTCGAGTGCCCAGCTTGCCGACTGGATCTACCTCGCGGTGCGAACGGACCCCGATGCGAAGCGACCGCAGGATGGGATCTCCGTCCTCGTCGCCGACATGCGGACTCCCGGAATCGACGTGCAGCCTTTCGCGACGCTCGGCGGTGGCCAGCTGTGTGAAGTGTTCCTCGACGACGTCGAGATCCCGGTGGACCAGCTCGTCGGCGAGCTGCACGGAGGCTGGCGCGTCCTCATGGCGACGCTCGACTACGAGCGCGTGACGAGCGAGAAGGTCGGGATCCTCCTCCGCGTCCTCGACGAGCTCGAGCCCCTCGTCGAGAACCCCGCCGATCGCCTCACGCTCCTGCGCCTGCGCGGTGAGGCGGAGGCGTCGCGCCTCCACGGACGGCGCGCGACGCAGCTCCTCGAAGCGGGCGCGCCGGCGAGCGCCGCCGCGTCGATGGCGAAGCTCTCCTGCGCCGTGCTCGCGCAACGCCTCGCGGACGAGGGGATTCGAATGCTCGGCCCCGCCGGGCTCACCGAGCGCGGCCACGGCGATCGTGTGCACGGGCGCCTCGCCGCGCTTGCCCGCGCGGCCGTGGGAGCGACGATCTCGGGCGGATCGGCCGAGATCCAGCGCCGCGTGATCGCAAGGAGAGGCCTCGAATGTCCGGCGTGACAGACGGCCGGGCAGGCAGGCGGAGCCCGCTCGCGGGCATCCGCGTGCTGGACTATGGCCAGTACGTCGCTGCCCCGTTCGGGACGATGCTCCTCGCCGACCTCGGCGCCGACGTGGTCAAGGTCGAGCCGCCCACGGGCGACCAGTGGCGCCACTACGAGCCCTTCGCGCCGGGCGAGAGCCGCTACTTCTACGCCCTGAACCGCAACAAGCGCTCGGTCGCCCTCGATCTCAAGACCTCCGAGGGGCGTGCCAAGAGCCGGGAGCTCATCCGGACGGCTGACGCGCTCGTTCAGAACTGCCTGCCCGAGCGCGCAAAGCGCTTCGAGCTCGACCGCGAGACCGTCCGCGAGATCAACCCACGCTGTGTCTGGGTCTCGATCTCGGCGTTCGGAAGCGAGGGGCCCGACGCGCAGCGGCCGGCGTACGACCTGATCGCGCAGGCGCTCTCGGGGCTTCTCATGGCGGACACGCGGCCCGACGACACCGTTCCGAGACGGATGGGCGGCCTGGCGGTCGCCGATTTCACCTGCGGCCTCCTGGCGGCGATCGCCGTGCTCGCCGGGCTCGCGGCGCGCGACGACGAGCAATCGCACGGCATCGAGGTCTCGCTCCTCGGCGCGGCGCTGGCCTTGCAGGCCCAGCGTTTCGTCTCGGTCGAGGCGATGGACCGCCCGATGCGCGCAGAACGGCTGGAGGAGGGCCCGCCGTTCGCGACGCCCGAGGACCTCACCTCGCTCGCCGACCGGATCGCGCGGCTGGACGAGCTCGAGCCGTACTACCGAACCTATCGCTGCGCGGACGGATTTCTCGCGCTCGCCTGCCTGAACACACGCCACCGACTCGAGGTCTGCGCCGTTCTCGGCCTGGACGATCCCTGGGCGGCGGATCCCCAGGCCGCGCCGGCGGACGAGGGAGAGCGGCTGAGGCGGCTCGCCCATGCGCGCGGGGCCGAGGACGCGTTCGCCGGCCGCCCCGTCGCCGAGTGGGTGGAGGCGCTCGGCGCGCGAGGCATCCCCGCGAGCGAAGTCCGCCTTCTCGATCTCCTCTACGAGGACGGCCAAGTCGAAGCGAACGGGCTCGTCCAGACGGTCACCCAGCCGGCAGTCGGCGACGTCCGCCTGCTCGGAAACGTCTTCAAGGTCGACGGGGAGGCCGCGCCCGCGGCACGGGGCGCGCCGGGGCTCGGGGAGCACGCGCCGGAGCTCCTCAAGGCGGAGGCGACGGAGGCGGCGTCGTGAGCTCCGTCCTCGTCGCCGACGTCCGCGAGTTCGCGGCCTCGCTGGCCGGGGCGCTCGAGCGCCATCCGACCGACGACCCCTGGCGCCCCGGGGCGCACGCCGACGACCGGAACCAGCCTCTTCGAGACGCGGTCTTCGAGCTCGGCTGGGGCGAGGTCTCGACCGACTCCGGGCTTCTTCCCTTTGTCGGGCCCGCGACGGTCGAGCTGGGACGGGGCTTCGCTCCGCTCGACCTCGTCGACGCGACGCTCGGCGGCGCGCTCGTCGTCGACGGCTACGCGCGTTATGCGGAAGAGGGAGGCCGACTCGTCGAGTTCGCGGGTGACGATCTCCTGCTGCGGAGTGCGACACGGCTCACTCCGGTCGGCTACATCGACGCGCTCGCGGTCCACACCGTCGACGCCGCCGAGGACGAGGAGACGATCAGCGGCGCGGACGCGGGCACCCGTCGCGACGCGTGGACCGCTGCGAACACTGGGTACCTCGCAGGCCTCGCCGCCGAGGCCGTCCGCCTCGCGGCCGACCACGCGAAGAGCCGCCATGCGTTCGGACGGCCGCTCGCGGCGCTCGATCCGATCCAGCAGCACCTGGCGACCGCCGCGACCCTCGCCGACGGCGCGCGTCTGCTCGCCGAGGAGCGGGTGACCCCCGCCGGCCTCGCGCACGCAGGGGAAG
>JACCYG010000260.1 GCA_013696595.1 Actinomycetota bacterium
CCGCAGCCGTCCCCGCGGCCACCTTCAACGGCGCCGGCGGAAAGGGCAAGTGCTTCGTCTGCGTTTGCGAGGATGTGACCGACAAGGACGTGAAGCGCGCGATCGCCGAAGGCTTCGACTCGATCGAGCTCGCCAAGCGCTACACGACCGTGACGATGGGCCCTTGCCAGGGCAAGCTCTGCCACCTCCCGTCAATTCGGCTCTACGCGCGCGAGAACGAGACGGACGAGGCGACGATCGGGACGACGACCGCACGACCTCCGTGGACGCCGGTCTCGCTGGGGCTCCTTGCCGGCCGCCCCCACGAGCCGACCAAGCGCACGTCGATCCACCACCGCCACAAGGAGCTCGGCGCGCGGATCATGTGGACGGGCGTCTGGCGCCGCCCGCATTCGTACGGCGACCCGAAGGCCGAGGCGAAAGCGGTGCACGACTCGCTGGGCCTCATCGATGTCTCGACGCTCGGAAAGATGCTCGTGAAGGGCCCCGATGCAGCCGACTTCCTCGATCGCCTCTACCCCAACCGCTACACCGATCTGAAGGTCGACCGGATCCGCTACGGCGTCCTCGGAACGGACGGTGGCCGGATCATGGACGACGGGACGATCGCGCGTCTCGACGACGAGACCTTCTACGTGACGACCACCTCCACGGGGGCGGACAAGGTCCTCGAGTGGTTCGAGTGGTGGAACGCGGTCTGGCACATGGACGTCGAGATCGTCGACGTGACCGGCGCGCTCGCGGCGGTGAACGTGGCGGGACCGCGGGCCCGCCAGCTGATGGAGCGCGTCACCGACCTCGACGTCTCGAACGAGGCCTTCAAGTACCTGGATGCGCGCCGGGCGCTCGTCGCGGGCGTTCCGTCGCTGATCCTCCGAATCGGTTTCGTCGGCGAGCTCGGGTACGAGATCCACTGCTCGTCGCCCTACGGGCCGTACCTCTGGGACACGATCCTCGAGCAGGGCCAGGATTTCGCCGTCAGGCCGTTCGGGCTCGAGCCGCAGCGCATCCTCCGCCTGGAGAAGATGCACATCCTGATCGGCCAGGACACCGACTCGGAGTCGAATCCCCTCGAGGCGAACATGCCCTGGATCGTCAAGTTCGAGAAGGACGACTTCGTGGGCAAGTGGTCACTCGAGCACGTGCAGGAGCGCGGCTTCCGCGAGCAGCTCGTCGGTTTCGAGATGGGAGACGGGCTCGGAGCGGTTCCGCCCGAGGGGGGCCAGATCGTCATCAACGGGCGGCCGGGCGGCCGGATCACGAGCTCGCGCTGGAGCCCCGAGCTTCGCCGGGTGATCGGCATGGCGTGGGTGCCGGCGAGCCTCGCGCACGCGGACGCCGAGATTGCGATCAAGATGAACGGCGGCCTCGAGAAGGGCCGCGTCCGCCTGGCTCCGTTCTTCGACCCGGAAGGGACACACCTGCGGTCGTGACCGGGCTCGACTTCCTCAGCACCGACCTCGCCGAGCGCCGCGATGGCTTCGAGCCTCGTCTGGTTTCGCCCCTCGCGCACGCCCTTCCGGCCTCGAAGCTCGGGCTCGAGGACATCTCGCTTTCCACCGGGAAGATCGAGGTTCGCGGCACCGTGGAATCGATCGACTCGCCGGTCGAGGTGTTTCGTATCACGCCGGAACGCGCACTCGTCCTCTGCGACTACGAGCGAGTCGGCGAGATCCGCCGCGGCCTCGAGGCGGAGTTCGACACGGTCGTCGACCTGACGGGCGCGCTCGCAGGGCTTCGCATCGAGCGGCCCGACGCCGAGCAGCTGCTGCGAAGGCTAACCGAGCTCGATCTGAGCCGGTTGCCCGCGGTCGGTGGGCTCGCGCGCATCCCCGTCCACATCTTCCGGGACAGCGACACCGTGTTCCGGCTCTTCTTCCCGCAGGAGTACGGCGACTACCTCGTCGAGGTCGTGCTCGACACCGCGGAGGGGCTCGCGTGAAGGACGTCTTCCGCGTTCGCCGGATGTGGCGCCGCCGGAGCGAGCTCAAGAAGCGCTACGACGTCGTCGTGATCGGAGGTGGGTCGCACGGTCTCGCCACCGCGTATTACCTCGCCAAGACGCACGGAATCCGCGATGTCGCGGTTCTCGAGAAGAACTACATCGGTTCCGGCGCGGCCGGCCGCAACACGACGATCATCCGCGCGAACTACCGGACGCCCGAGGGCGCCGACTTCTACAAGGAGAGCGTCCGTCTCTACGAAGGGCTCTCGATCGAGCTCGACTTCAACATGCTCTTCTCGCAGCAGGGCCATCTGACGCTCGCGCATTCGGATCGCGGGATGATCACGGCGACCGAGCGGGCCGAGGTGAACCAGATCCTCGGCATCGACAGCCGCGTGATCTACCCGGACGAGATCGCGCGGCTCTGCCCCGAGATGGACCTCTCGCAGAACGTGACCTGGCCTGTGATGGGCGCGCTCTACCACCCGCCCGGCGGGATCATCCGCCACGACGCGGTCGTCTGGGGCTACGCACGGGGAGCCGACCGCCACGGCGTCGAGATCCATCCCTACACGGAGGTGACCGGTATCGAGCGCTCGAACGGCCGCGTCACGGGTGTTGGGACGAACCGCGGCGACATCGCCTGTGACACCGTCATCAGCGCGACGGCGGGCTGGTCGACCCTGGTCGCCGATCTGGCAGGCGTGCCGCTGCCGATCACGACGCACATCCTGCAGGCCTTCGTCAC
>JACCYG010000266.1 GCA_013696595.1 Actinomycetota bacterium
CGGCCTCTACATGGGCGTGCCGGTGAAGCTCGGCGCGGCCGGAGCCGAGGAGATCGTGGAGCTCGAGCTCACGGAGGCCGAGCGCGCCGAGCTCGACAAGTCCGCCGAAGCCGTGCGCGAGGTCGTCGGCGTGCTGACGACCGCGGCCTAGCAGCTCGCCGAGCGCGCCGTGAAGCGCCTCGCCCCTCTGGTCGCCGCTTCGGCTCTCGCCGTCGTCGGCGCTGTCCTCTTCCTCGTCCCGTCCGACCACTACCTCTTCCTCCCCGACCCCGCGAGGCCGGTCGATCCGCTCATTAGCGTCCCGGGCGAAAAGAAGGGAGCGGAGCGCGGCGGGCTCTTGATGGTGGACATCCTCGTCCGGAGAGCCACGATCTTCGAGCGCCTGTTCCCGGGCATCGAGAAGGGCTCCTCGCTCGTTCCGAGCGAGCTCGTCAAGCCCGTGGGCGTGAGCGAGGACGAGCGGCGTCGCCAGAGCCTGCGCGAGATGACCGCGTCACAGAAGGTCGCCGTCGCCGTGGCGCTCCGGAGTCTCGGCCACAAGGTTCCGACCGAAACCGAGGTGGCGTCGGTCGAGCGCGGGTCGCCGGCCGACGGGACGCTTCGCGAGGAAGATGTGATCCTGAAGGCTCGCGACAAGCCGGTGCGCTCGCCCCACGAGCTCTTCGGTGTCATGGAGGGGCATCGGCCGGGCGAGACGGTGAAGCTCACGATTCGCCGGGACGGAAGCGTCCGCGAGCTCGAGGTCGGGACGCGGGCTGCAGATGACGATCCGGACCGGGCCGTCATGGGGGTCTTCGTGGAGGTGGAGATCGATCCGCCCGTGAACGTCCGGATCGACGCAGGCGAGATCGGCGGACCGTCCGCGGGCCTTGCGTTCGCGCTCGACATCGTCGACGAGCTCGGACGCGACGTCGACGGCGGTCGTCGCATCGCCGTCACGGGAGCCCTCGACCTCGACGGAACAGTAAGCGCGATCGGCGGGATCAAGCAGAAGACCATCGGCGCGCGCCAGGCGGAGGCCGATGTCTTCCTCGTCCCGGCCGAGAACGCCGCCGAGGCCCGGCGCTATGCGGAAGGGCTCGAGATCATCGCCGTCCGGACGTTCACGCAGGCATTGGCTATCCTGGCAACAGCATAGTTGGCACATTTGACAACAAAGCGTGTTTTCTCGGCTGACACTTCCCGGAATTTGCGACCTTTTCCTCGGGACAGGGGTGGCCGGAGCGAAAGGCCGCCCCTATTCTCCGCGTCTTGTCTCTTGTGGAGGCACGGCCGAAGATGATCCCCCAGCGCGGAGAGATCAGTTGCGACAACTGTTTCTTCCGCCGAGCGGAGCTCTGCGCGATCGCCGGAAATACGCCGTGTCCCACCTTCCGGCCGTTCGCGGGTGCGCTCGCAGGGGCGAGGCGTGACCCCCTTCCCGCGGCACGCGGGATCAGCGCCGTACCGCGCGCCGCCTAGGCCGGAACCGCCACCGCGTCACGGACGAGGACGGCGAGACGCGCCACGCCCTCGTCGATTTCCTCGCGGGAGGCGAAGCTGAAGGCGAGGCGGGCCGCCTCCTCCCCTCCGGACCCCGCGTAGAAGTCGGATCCCTTGACGAACGTGACGCCCGCCTCGCCCGCGCGTGCGAGCAGCGTCTCGGCGCCCACGCCGCCCGGAAGCTCGAGCCAGAGGAAGTAGCCGCCCTCGGGCTCGTTCCAGCGGGCCGCGGGCAGCTCGCGCTCGAGCGCGCGCAGCATGGCGTCGCGTCGGGCGAGGAGCTCGGCTCGAACCCGCTCGACGTGGCGGTCGAGGTAACCCCGCTCGAGGAACTCGTAGAGGGCGCCCTGAACGAAGATCGTCGGCGACAGGTAGCTCGACGAAGCCAGCGCCTCCACCGGCGGGACAAGGGCCTGCGGGAGCACGAGGTAGCCGACGCGGATCCCCGGCGCGACCGTTTTCGAGAAAGAGGACGAGTAGATGACGTTGTCGCCCCCGGACAGCTCGTGCAGGGTCGGCAGAGCCTCGCCCGCGAAGCGGACGAGCGTGTACGGGTCGTCCTCGTACACGAGGAGGTCCTGCTCGCGCACGAGCTCGACCAGGGCGCGCCGGCCCTCGAGGGAGAGCGTGTGGCCGCTCGGGTTCTGGAAGGTCGGGATCGTGTAGACGAGTTTCGGCGGTCCGCCGGTCTCGATCGCACCGGCGAGCGCGCCGACGTCGACGCCTGAGTCCGTGACCGCGACACCGGTCACCTCGGCTCCGATCGAGGCCAGCGCCGTGAGCGTCCGGTCGTATGTCGGCGCCTCCACGATCGCCCGCCCGCCCGAGGCGAAGACGAGCTGGGCGACGAGGTTGAACCCCTGGAGCGACCCGTTCGTCAGGACGACGCGCTCGGGTGCGACGCCGTGGCGCTCGGCGACCCACGCGCGAAGCGGGGGGTATCCGCCGGGCGGCCCGTAATTGAGGACGGTGCCGCCGTCGCGCTCGACGACCGCGCGGGCACATTCGCCGAACTCCCTGACCGGCAGAAGATCGGGAGACGGAATCCCGCGCGCGAAGGAAATGACGCCCACGGCCCGAGTCTAGAGGCGGCCACGGCTACTCCTCCCCGGTGAACGTGGCAGGCGCAAAAGACGACCCGGAGCCGTTTGCCTTGTGTTGCTTTCAACGCACCACGCGTGCGCTTTTGTCCCTCACCCTCCACCCATGCCGAGTGGACGGCCGCTCGATCGCGATTTCGTCGCTGCGCTCCGACTTCTCGACGCCGTCGATCTTCCCTACGCCGAGGTCTGGCGGAAGCTCGGGCCGATCTCGGGGAACCTCAAGAAGCCTCGGCCGGGTTACTCGTGCGTTCGCCGCTTTCTGATCGAGGAGCGCCGGCACAAGATCGCGAGGATGGCTCTGGCGAACGCGATGTTGGACGAGACGATGCGCGGGATGGCGCCGTGGTCGTTTCTCCGGGCCCTTCGTTGAAAGCAACACAAGCGGTCCAACGGCCGGGGTGGCGCTGCCGGTTGTGGCACGAGGCGCTACGCGCGGGCGGCGACTGCTTCCGCTACCAGCTGCGCAACTTCGGTCGGATTCGTGCCCACGCGGACGCCGTTCGCTTCGAGCGCTTCCTTCTTCGCCTGCGCCGTTCCGGACGTGCCCGAGATGATCGCGCCCGCGTGGCCCATCGTCTTCCCCGGCGGAGCCGTGAAGCCGGCGATGTAGGCGACGACCGGCTTCGTCATCTCGGCCTCGATGAACGTGGCGGCTTTCTCCTCCTCGGCGCCGCCGATCTCCCCGACCATGACGACGAGCTCGGTCTCGGGGTCGGACTCGAAGCGCCCGAGGATGTCGATGAAGGACGAGCCGACAACCGGGTCGCCGCCGATCCCTACGATCGTCGACTGGCCGATCCCGAGCTGCGTCAGCTCGTGCCCGATCTGGTACGTGAGCGTGCCCGAGCGCGAGACGAGCCCGACGCCGCCCTCCTGGAAGATCTCCCCCGGGATGATCCCGACGTTCGCCTTCCCCGGCGAGAGCACGCCCGGGCAATTCGGGCCGACCATCGTCACTCCGCGCGGCCGGATGTAGTTGTAGACGCGCAGCATGTCGTGGGCGGGAATCCCCTCGGTGATGCAGATGACCGTGTCGATGCACGCGCCGGCCGCCTCGTAGATCGCGTCGGCGGCAAACCGCGCCGGCACGAAGACCATGGCCGCGTTCGCGCCCGACTCGTCGACGGCCTCTCGCACAGAGTCGAAGACCGGGATGCCCGAGACGTCCTCCCCGCCCTTCCCGGGCGTAACGCCCGCAACGACGTTCGTGCCGTAGTCCCGGTTCCGTGTCGCGTGGAACGAGCCCTCGCGGCCCGTGATCCCCTGGACGACGAGGCGCGTCGCGCTGTCGACGATAATCGCCATGCGGCGCGTCAGCCTAACCGTGAGTGCAGGCGGACGAATTGACATCGCGTCACCTTCACGAGAAGATCGCCCGGTGCGGCAGGGCATGGGTGTTACCTTCCCCTCTTGAAGGAGACCCAATGCGCCTCTTCCGACTCGTGATGACAATCGCGGCAACATCGCTCGTGCTCGCATCCCCAGCGACGGCTCACAATCCCAACGAGCAAGGGTTCGTCCATTGCGGCCTGGCGGTTGAGAACCAGATCGACATCGAGGTGGAAGCCGGCGGGGGGCCAAAGGCTGGGATCCTCGCGCCGACGAACTGCGACCACTTCTTTTTCGCGATCGGAGCGATCGGCAACGAGAACTCAGGCGGACCGTAGGTCTGACGCCTCCCTGCCCTGCCGCACGCAGGGTCACCGCCCTAGGGCGTCTCGCGTTTTCACGAGCGAGCCATTCGTCGAACGAGTGCTCCCGTCGCGGTGCTCGCTCGCCGCGCGGTAGGCATCGGCGCGAGAGTCCCAGACCGAGCTCACCGCGCGACCTCGACGGCGCGCTCGGCTGCGGAGAGCATCGTCTCCTCGACGTAGAGGTTGGGCGGGGCTGCGCCGGTCAGGAGCCGCCGGCCCTCCTTCGCGTTCGTGCCATCGAGGCGAACGACGATGGGATCCTCGATTGTCATGCGGCCGAGCGCCTCGAGGATCCCGCGCGCGACCTCGTCGCAGCGTGTGATCCCGCCGAAGATGTTGAACAGGATCGACTCGACCTGCGCGTCGCCTGTGATCACCTCGAGCGCATCCACGACTCCCTGCGCGTCGCCGCCGCCGCCGAGGTCGCAGAAGTTCGCGGGGCGCCCGCCGACCTGCGCGATCACGTCCAGGGTCGACATGACGAGGCCCGCCCCGTTTCCGAGGATGCCGATCTCGCCGTCGAGCTTCACATACGTCACGCCCTTCTCGCGGGCGGCGCGCTCCTCGGGGGAGTACGCGTCGAGGTCTCGCATCTCGGCGATCTCGGGGTGCCGGTAGAGCGCGTTGTCGTCGACCGTGAACTTCGAGTCGAGGGCGCGCACCTCGCCCTCGGGCGTGACGATGAGCGGGTTCACCTCACAGAGCATCGCGTCGCAGACCACGAAGGCCTCGTAGAGCTTTCCGATCAAGGCGATGACCTGCTTCTGCTCGTTCGCGTCCGTGATCCCGGCGGTGAAGCAGAGCCAGCGCGCCTGGTAGGGCTGAAACCCGACGAGCGGATCGAT
>JACCYG010000312.1 GCA_013696595.1 Actinomycetota bacterium
GCTCGAGCCCGACGAGCGCGACCCTGTCCGCGCCACGAGCCGCGGGCTCGGGGAGCTGATCTGCGCGGCGCTCGAGGCGGGTGCTTCGGCCCTCGTTGTCGCGCTCGGGGGTAGCGCGACCGTGGACGGCGGCGCGGGGCTGCGGGAGGTCCTTCCGGAGCTACGGGTGCCCGTCGTCGCGGCGACGGACGTGCGTAACCCGCTCCTCGGTCCGCGCGGCGCTGCGCGTGCTTTCGGGCCACAGAAGGGCGCGACGCCGGCACAGGTCGAGGAGCTCGAGCGGCGCCTGAGGGCGATGACGGAGCTCGCCGGGGTCGCGGACGTGCCGGGGGCCGGATCGGCCGGCGGGCTCGGGGCCGCCTTCGCCGCGCTCGGAGCGGAGCTCGTCCGCGGCATCGATCTCGTGCTTCGAGAAGTGGGGTTCGAGGCCGCGCTCGCAGGCGCCGATCTCGCGGTCACGGGCGAGGGCGAGGTCGACCGCTCGTCCGCCGAGGGCAAGGTGCCCGCGGGTGTTGCAGCCGCTTGCGCGCGCGCCAGCGTGCCGTGCGTGGTCTTCGGCGGCCGCGTCGAAGGAGGGTCGATCGCCGACCTCTACGAGCTCGGGGTGACCGCCGTCCTTGCGCTCAGCGGACGCCCCGAGCGGGCGCGCGAGGACCTCGCCGAGCTCGGCGAATCACTCGGGCGCCGGCTCTCCGGCTGTGGGTTTTAGATCCCCGAGTGGCGGGCGGCCTCTTCGTCGCGGCGCTGGAGCGCCGGATCGGCAGACTCGACACCCGGATCCGGGGTGGTTCCGCTCTGGTCCTGACGCCGAGCCTCGAGCCGTTCGTCGACGGAGTCGCCGTGGCCGGGCTCTTCGGCCTGCTTCCCGCCTCGCAGCCAGTCGAGCAGTCCCATCAACTGCCTCCTTTCGTTTCTTTCCGAATGCCCCAGGACCTTTGTCGCAAACGTCGGCAGGGCGAGGGCCCGGAGTGGCGAAAAGGAAAGGCTCTGCGCAGAATGACGAAATGGGCGAGCCCGGCCGGCTCTGTGACGGCGTGCTCCCGCGCGTGACAACACTCATGTACGGCCCCCGCTCGTCCGATTAGAGAGCCGATGGCGGGAACCGTTCTCCTGGTCCAGCCCATGACGGAACGCGAGGGCCGTGCTCCAAGCGGCATCGCCCTCGCTAGTAACGACGTCCTGGAAGAGGTCGCGCGCCTCGAAGATGCGCTAGGGCGGCTCGCGCAAGACGAGCACGGCATCGACGCGCTCGTCCTTCCACCGGACCTGGAGGAGCCGCTCGACATCGCGCAGCGAGCGCACGCGCTCGACCCGGAGCTCGCAATCGTGATGGTCTGTCCACCCGAGCGCTGCGTCCAGATCGCGCGGGCACTCGAGTTCGCCCCTTTCCTCGGCGAGGACGTCATCGTCGTCTCGAGCGCCGAAGAGAGCGCGCTCGCCGGCGAGGTCGCCGAAGCAGCCGAGCGGGCACGTCGGCGCCGCGATCTTCGCGACCTCGGCGAGCCGCCGGTCAGCAAGCCGCGTCCGGCCGAGCAGTATCTCGGCCAACTTCTCGGCCACGCACCGTCCGGGGTGGCGGTCGTCGACACGAACGGCGCCGTGATCGGGTGGAACACGAGGGCCGGCCAGATCTTCGGGACGACCGAGCGCGAGGTCGTCGGCACGTCGCTCGGGGACCTCTTCGACGACGGCGCCGCTGTTTCCGATCTCATCGGCCGTGCGACGGTGGACGCGCCGCCGCCGACACTCGTCTTCGCACGCGTCTCGGCCGCGGGCAAGCCGCAGTTCGTGGAGCTCACCGCCGCCGGACTAACCGGGCGTGCGGGCAAGCCGGGAGTGATGGTCGTCCTGCGCGACGTGACGGAGCGCGTGACGGCCGCCGACGAGCGCCGCTGGATGGAGGAGGCGCTTCGATTCCAGAAGACACTTCTCGAGTCGCAGAGCGAGGCCTCGACGGAGGGCACGCTGGTCGTCTCGCGCGAGGGGCGGATCCTCTCGTTCAACCGCCGCTTCGGCGAGCTCTGGGATCTGGCGCAGAACGAGGTCGAGCTCCGATCCGGCGAGGCGGCCCGCCTTGCGCTCGAACAGACTCTGACCCGGCCGGACGACTTCTTCGAGCGCTTCGTCGCACTGTCCGACGACGCGAACGAGACCGAGCGCGAGGAGCTTACGCTGCGGGACGGGCGCATGTTCGAGGTCTACAGCGCGCCCGTGAAGAACTCGAAAGGCGCGCACTACGGCCGGGTCTGGTTCTTTCGCGACCTCACCGACACCAAGCGCGCCGAGGAACGGCTTCGTTACCTGGCCGAGGCGACGGAGATTCTCGCGAGCTCGCTCGACTACGAGCAGACGCTCGGAACCGTGGCGAAACTCGCCATTCCCACGCTCGCAGACTGGTGCGTCGTCGACGAGCTGCGAGAGGACGGCGGCATCGCCCGTGTGGCCGTGGCCGCTGCCAGCGCGGAGAAGCAGGCCCTCGTCGAGGAGCTCCGCGACCGCTATCCGCCGACGTGGGACTCTCCGCAGCCCGCTGCGCGCGCGCTCCGCGAAGGCGAAGTCGTGGTCTTCGGGGAGCTCTCGCCCGACGCGATTCGGGAGCTCGTCTTCGACGAGAGGCATTTCGAGCTCATGCGCGAGCTCGATCCGCGCGCGGCGCTTGCTCTTCCCCTGAAAGCCCACGGCCAGACACTCGGCGTCATCACCTTCGCGTTCTCCGAATCCGGTCGGCGCTACAGCCCCTCCGACATCTCCCTGGCTACCGAGA
>JACCYG010000024.1 GCA_013696595.1 Actinomycetota bacterium
ATCAAGCGCTTCATGGGCCGCAAGCACGACGAGGTCTCGGAGGAGATGACGATCGTGCCGTACGAGGTCGTGCGCGGCCAGAACGGCGACGCGCGCGTGCGGGCGGGCGGCACTGAGTACGCGCCGCCGGAGGTCTCGGCGATGATCCTGCAGAAGCTGAAGGCCGACGCTGAGGCGTACCTCGGCGAGAGCGTCACGGACGCGGTCATCACTGTCCCGGCGTACTTCAACAACGCCCAGCGCGAGGCGACGAAGGACGCGGGCAAGATCGCCGGGTTGAACGTGCTCCGCATCATCAACGAGCCGACCGCGGCCGCGCTCGCCTACGGGCTCGACAAGGAGGGCTCGGATCAGACGATTCTCGTCTTCGACCTCGGCGGCGGGACGTTCGACGTCTCGATCCTCGAGCTCGGCGAAGGCGTCTTCGAGGTGAAGGCGACGAACGGTGACAACCACCTCGGCGGCGACAACTTCGACAAGGCGATCGTCGACTGGATGGTCGCCGAGTTCAAGCGTGAGCAGGGCATCGACCTGGCGCAGGACAAGATGGCGCTCCAGCGCCTCTACGAAGCAGCCGAGAAGGCGAAGATCGAGCTCTCGTCGACGATGTCGACGCAGATCAACCTGCCGTTCGTGACCGCGACGCAGGAGGGACCGAAGCACCTGGACCTCCAGCTCACGCGCGCGAAGCTGAACGAGCTCACCGCCGCGCTCCTCGAGCGGACCGTCGGCCCGACGAAGCAGTGCCTGAAGGATGCGGGCCTCGAGCCGAGCGCGATCGACCACGTCGTCCTCGTCGGTGGCATGACGCGCATGCCCTCGGTCCAGGACAAGGTCAAGGAGCTCATCGGCAAGGATCCGCACAAGGGCGTCAACCCCGATGAGGTCGTCGCCGTCGGCGCCGCGATCCAGGCGGGCGTGCTTCGCGGCGAGGTCAAGGACGTGCTCCTCCTCGACGTCACTCCGCTCTCACTCGGGATCGAGACCAAGGGCGGCGTCTTCACGCAGTTGATCGAGCGGAACACGACCATCCCGACGAAGAAGTCCGAGACGTTCACGACCGCTGAGGACAACCAGCCGTCGGTCGAGATCCACGTCCTGCAGGGCGAGTCGGAGATGGCCGCGTTCAACAAGACGCTTGGCAAGTTCCAGCTCGTGGGCATTCCGCCCGCGCCGCGCGGCATGCCGCAGATCGAAGTCACGTTCGACATCGATGCGAACGGGATCATCAACGTCTCTGCGAAGGATCTCGGCACCGGCAACCAGCAGCAAATCCAGATCACCGGCGGCTCTGGCCTTAAGGACGAGGAGGTCGAGCAGATGATCCGCGACGCCGAGGCGCACGCAGACGAGGCGCGCAACCTGCGCGAGCTCGCCGATGCGCGCAACCAGGCCGAGTCGCTCATCTATACGACCGAAAAGAGCCTCAAGGACCACCGCGAGGCCGTGGACGAGGAGACGATCTCGACGATCGAATCCCGGCTCGAGGACCTTCGCGGCGTCCTCGACGGATCGGATGCGACGGCGATCCGGACGAAGACCGAGGACCTGATGCAGGCGTCGCACAAGCTCGCGGAGGCCGTCTACCAGAAGGTGCAGGCAGAGCAGGCGGCGGCGGCCGGCGCGACCGGCGGCGACGGTTCATCCGCAAGCGAGGAAGAGGTCGTCGAGGAGGCCGACTACGAGGTCATCGACGAGGAAGAGGCGAAGAAGTCCTAATGGCCGCGTCGCGTCGTAAGAAGGGGGCCGACCCCGATCAGCCTGTAGAGGCGAGGAACGGGCCGGACAATTCCAGCCCCTACAGTCCGCCCGCGGCGGACGAGGCGGACCTCGAAAAGCGCCTGGTCGAGGCCGAAGCCGAGCGTGACGACTACCTGGTCCAGCTCCAGCGTGTCGCCGCGGATTTCGAGAACTACCGCAAGCGCGCGGCGCGCGATCAGGAGAGCCTGGTCGCGCGGGCGCACGAGCGGCTCGTGAAGGAGCTCCTGCCTGTGCTCGACGATCTCGAGCGTGCGCTCCAGGCAGCGGCGGCCCACGAAGAGGCGAAGTTGGAGGAGGGCGTAGGGCTCGTCGCGCGCGAGCTTCGCGACGCGCTCGACCGCGAGGGTCTCGTCGAGATCGAGACGAACGGCCGCTTCGACCCACACGTGCACGAAGCGCTTCTCTCCCAGCCCTCGGAGCAGGAGGAGGGCGCCGTCCTCGAGGTTCTGCAGAAGGGGTACCGCCTCGGCGACCGCGTCCTGCGTCCGGCGCGAGTCGTCGTCTCGCAGGGAGCCGCTCAGGAGGCGGAATGAAGATCGCCTTCGCGTGCGGGGGCGTGGGCGTGGGCGAGGCAAGCCTCGCCCCTACAGCCGGCAGTCGTAGGGGCCGGGCTTGCCCGGCCCGCGAATCGGGGAGCGGCTGATGGCAACGCGAACAAGAGATCTCTACGAGGCGCTTGGCGTCTCGAAGAAGGCGTCACAGGACGAGGTCAAGAAGGCCTATCGCACGCTCGCACGCCAGTACCACCCGGACAAGAACCCGGGCGACGCAGCGGCTGAGGAGCGATTCAAAGAGATTCAGGGCGCGTACGACATCCTCGGTGATCCCGAGAAACGCAAGAAGTACGACCAGCTCGGGCCCGCAATGTTTGGCGGCGGACGCAACGGGCCGGCCGGAAACTTCAACTTCGACTTCTCCGGGAACATCGGCGACCTCGGCGACCTATCCGACCTCTTCGGCGGCATGTTCGGCAACGTCCGCTCACGGGCGGGCCGCACGCGCGCACAGCGCGCGGAGAAGGGCCGCGACGTCGAGGTCGAGGTCAACATCTCGTTCGAGGACTCGCTGAAAGGCGTCACGACGAAGATTCCGGTCGACGTCGAGACGGCGTGCGAGACGTGCCGCGGGTCTGGCGCCGAGCCCGGAACGACCCCGATCATGTGCCCGGAGTGCCGAGGTCGGGGCGTCATCTCCGACGATCAAGGATTCTTCGCGTTGTCGCAGCCGTGCCCGCGCTGCCGCGGCCATGGCACCGTTGTCGAGAAGCCCTGTCGCGCATGCGCCGGCTCCGGACGGCAGCGGCGCACGAAGCGCTACTCGGTGAAGATTCCGGCAGGCGTCAAGGACGGGACGCGCATCAAGCTGAAGGGAAAGGGGGAGGCCGGCGCGAGCGGCGGGCCGGCCGGCGACCTTCACGTCGTCACGCGCGTCGCGCGTTCGCCGATCTACGAGCGACGCGGCTCGGACCTCGTCATCGAGGTGCCCGTGACCTATGCCGAAGCGGCGCTCGGGGCTGAGGTCGAGGTTCCCACACCCGACGGCCGGATCTCGCTGAAGGTCCCGGCCGGCACGCAGGACGGCCGGACACTTCGGGTTCGAGGCCGCGGGGCGCCGAAGCTCAAGGGCTCGGGCCGCGGGGACCTCCTCGCGCGCGTCCGCGTTTCGGTCCCGACCAAGCTCACGAAAGCCGAGCGCGAGGCGATCGAGAACCTGCAGAAGGTCTCGCGCGAAGAGCCACGCGAGCGGCTGGGAGTGTGATGGGGATGGCCGAGGGACTCATGGACGACCGCCCGCGCTACATGATCTCGATCGCCGCCGACCTTGTCGGCATGCATCCGCAGACACTTCGGATCTATGAGGCGAAGGGCCTCGTGCGGCCGAAGCGGACGCCTGGGAACACGCGGCTCTACTCAGAGGCCGACCTCGAGCGCCTTCGCCTGATCCAGGAGCTCACGACGAAGCTCGGCCTGAATCTGGCGGGCGTCGAGACTGTGCTCAAGCTGCGAGACGAGGTGCAACGTCTGCGCGTGCGCATGGACCGGCTCGAGCGCGAGGCGCGCGAGGCCATCCGCGACGTCCACAAGCAGTACCGCCGCGACATCGTTCTGTACTCGGACCCGAGCAACCGTCTGCCTGACCGGAAGAGGACATGGACTTCCAGAAGCTGACCATCAAGTCGCAAGAAGCAGTTGCCGAAGCGCAGGAGCTAGCGCGGCGAAGCGGGAATCCGGAGATCTATCCGGAGCACCTCGTGCTCGCGCTGCTCGACCAGGAGCTGCCGCGCACGCTCGTCGAGCGTGCGGGCGCGTCGGTTGAGGACCTCAGAGCGCGCGCCGAAGCCGCTCTCGCCGCGAAGCCGTCGATCAGCGGAGGCGCCCCGCAGCAACCACGTGTCTCCACCGCCTTCGCGCGTGTGCTCGACGACGCCGAGGCGGAGATGAAGAAGCTCGAAGACGAGTACATCTCGACCGAGCATCTCCTCTTTGCGCTCGACCTGGTGGACGAGAGCGCGCTTTTACAGGCCCTGAACCAGGTGAGGGGCTCGCAGCGCGTGACGTCGCAGGATCCCGAGGGGTCGTACCAGGCGCTCGAGAAGTTCGGCCGCGACCTGACGGAGCTCGCCGAGCAGGGGAAGCTCGATCCCGTCATTGGCCGTGACGAGGAGATTCGCCGCGTGATCCAGGTGCTGTCGCGGCGAACGAAGAACAACCCGGTGCTGATCGGCGAGCCCGGGACGGGGAAGACCGCGATCGTCGAGGGGCTCGCGCAGCGGATCATGAGCGGCGACGTCCCCGAGGGGCTCAAGGGCAAGCGGGTCTGGGCGCTCGACATCGGCGCGCTCCTCGCCGGCTCGAAGTACCGCGGCGAGTTCGAGGAGCGACTCAAGGCGGTCTTGAACGAGATCAAGAACGCCGAGGGCGAGATCATCCTCTTCATCGACGAGCTCCACACCATCGTCGGGGCGGGCGCGGCGGAGGTGGCGGTCGATGCGGGGAACCTGATGAAGCCGATGCTCGCGCGCGGCGAGCTGCGCGCCGTGGGCGCAACGACGCTCGACGAGTACCGCAAGCACATCGAGAAGGACGCCGCGCTCGAACGACGCTTCCAGCCCATCTTCGTGGGTGAGCCTTCTGCGGCCGACACCATCGCGATTCTTCGCGGCCTCAAGGAGCGCTACGAGGCGCACCACGGCGTTCGCATCCGCGACGCGGCGCTCGTCGCGGCCGCCGTTCTCTCCGACCGCTACATCTCCGACCGCTTCCTCCCTGACAAGGCGATCGACCTCGTCGACGAGGCTGCCTCGCGCTTGCGGATGGAGATCGACTCCTCGCCCCTCGAGCTCGACGAGGCCGAGCGGCGCGCGCGGCAGCTCGAGATCGAGCTCGCGGCGATGGCGAAGGAATCGCCCGAGGTCCGCGAGCCCGTCGAGCGGGAGCTCGCTGAGGCGAAGGAGCGGCGCGACGAGCTCGCCTCCCGGTGGGCGAAGGAGCGGGAGGCGCTCGATCGGGTCAGCGAGATCAAACGGCGGATCGACGAGCTGAAGGTCGAGGCCGAGCGTGCGGAGCGAAATGCCGACCTCCAGCGCGTCGCGGAGATTCGCTACGGCGAGCTCCCGGAGCTAGAGCGCGAGCTCGAGGAGCGTGCCGAGCCGACCGTCGACCCGATGGTGAAGGAAGAGGTCGACGAGGACGACATCGCCGCGGTCGTCGGCCGTTGGACGGGCATCCCGGTCTCACGACTTCTCGAGGGCGAGACGGAGAAGCTCATTCATATGGAGGAGAGGTTGCACGAGCGCGTCATCGGCCAGGACGAAGCCGTCGAGGCCGTTGCGAACGCCTTGCGACGCGCACGCTCCGGTCTCCAGGACCCCAACCGGCCGATCGGCTCGTTCGTC
Source organism: Actinomycetota bacterium (assembly GCA_013696595.1). Lineage (GTDB taxonomy): Bacteria > Actinomycetota > Thermoleophilia > Gaiellales > Gaiellaceae > JACCYG01. Next base: position 5,657 of record JACCYG010000024.1, read on the forward strand.
TTCCTCGGCCCCACCGGGGTCGGCAAGACCGAGCTCGCGCGCGCTCTCGCCGAGTTCATGTTCGACGACGAGCGCGCGATGGTGCGGCTCGACATGTCCGAGTACCAGGAGCGGCACACGGTCGCGCGGCTCGTCGGTGCGCCGCCCGGCTACGTGGGATACGAGGAAGGGGGCCAGCTGACGGAGGCCGTGCGCCGCCGCCCGTACTCGGTCGTCCTCCTCGACGAGATCGAGAAGGCCCATCACGAGGTATTCGACATCCTGCTCCAGATCCTCGACGACGGCCGCCTCACGGACGGCCACGGGAGCACCGTCGACTTTCGGAACACGGTCGTGATCATGACGTCGAACGTCCGCACGGCAGAGGCGATGCGCGAGCACTTCCGCCCCGAGTTTTTGAACCGGATCGACGAGATCATCGAGTTCCATCCGCTGACGCGCGAGCAGCTGGCGGACATCGTCGAGCTGCAGCTCGCGCGCCTGCGGGCACGTCTCGCCGAGCGGGGAATCTCGGTCGAGCTCACCCCGGCGGCGAAGGAGCACGTCGCCGAGGCGGGGTGGGA
>JACCYG010000342.1 GCA_013696595.1 Actinomycetota bacterium
GTGTCGCGACGGGCCGGGCCAGGTACCCGACCCCGCTCGGTGCGTGGGAGATCGTCATCAAGGAGCGTGACCCCACCTGGAACCCGCCCGACAGCGACTGGGCCAAGGACGCCAAGCCGATTCCGCCGGGACCGGGAAACCCGCTCGGCACCCGCTGGATGGGCCTCTCGGCGGCCGCCGTCGGAATTCACGGCACGCCGGATGCGGCGTCCATCGGCTATTCGGCCTCCCACGGCTGCATCCGGATGAAGATCCCGGAGGCCGAATGGCTCTTCGAGCAGGTCGAGGTGGGGACGCCGGTCTACATCGTCAGCGCCTAGGGCGCTGACCGTGACTCGGGGTGAATGAGGGGTGTCCCCTCATACATCGTCAGCGCCTGACGGTCGAGCGTCGCTCAGTGGTTCCGAAGGGCGTTCGCGAGCTCGTCCTTCGTCATGTCTGAGCGGCCTTCGATGCCGACCTCGGCGGCTTTCCGCTCGAGATCTTCCTTCGTCCGCTCCTCGTACGTGCCGGCCTTGCCGCCTTTCTCGCTCGCGTCGTCACCCGCGTTCGCGATGCGCGCCGCCTTCTCCTTGCTCGCACCCTCGCGGCGAAGCGCCTCGTAGCGCTCGTCGTCCTTGATCGACGGTCCGTGGTCCTTGCCTGGCATATCCCACCTCCTTCGGCGTAGGTCTTACCCACGGCTCGCGTTCGCTCACGCGCGCGGGCGCTCGTCCACCCGCTCGATCCACGCGCGCAAGCGCGGGTGCGCCGCTCCGACTGGCAGGTTGTCGGCGAGGATCCGGTGGAAGAGCTCGGTGTCCTCGGGGTCGTGGAGAACGCCATATTTGAGGAATGGGAACGCCGCACAGTCCGCGGCGGAGAACTCGCCCGTCAGGTAGTCGCGTCCGGCGAGGATGGCCTCGAAGAGGTTGAGCGAGCTCGCCATCTCGCCCGCAAGCTCCCCGATCCGCTCCTCATCCGGCCGGTCACGCGAGAGCTCTGCCTCGATCTCGTTTGGCGCGCTCTTCCAGACGCGATTGAACCAGTCGATGAAGACCACGACCTCGCCGCGTCGCGCGGCCTCACGGGGATAGAGAGGCGGATCGGGAAAGCGCGCGTCGAGGTGCTCGAGGATGCGCGTCGAGTCGGCCACGATCTCCCCTTCGTCCTCGAGGACAGGAACGAGGTCCTGTCCGCTCGCCTCCCGTACCGGCGTGCGGTCCTCCGGGTCGATCCAGACCGACTCGACCTCGAGCCCTTTGAATGCGAGCGCAAGCGCAACGCGCTCGACGTTCGTGGAGAACCGAAACCGATACAGGCGCAACGGTTACTCCTCCGGGAGGATGATCCAAAGAAGAACGTAGGCGAGCACCTGCGGCCCGGGGATGAAGATGGAGAGAACGGCCGCGAGCCGGATGAGCCAGGGGTTGATCTCGAACCGTCGGCCGAGCCCCGCGCACACGCCGCCGATCACGCGACCGCGCCGTGGCCGAACGAGCCCACGGCGGCGGAGTGTTTCCCGCCTGCCCATCACTCCGACTCGAAGTACGTGTCGTCGTGGCTATACGGCGGTGCGCAGCAGCAGAGGAAGCGAAGCTCCCCGCCTTCGGCGCGTATCTGGTGCCAGGCACCCGGCGGGATGAGGACGGCGTCGCCCGGACCGACGGGTGCACGGTTGCCGTCGATCTCAATGTCTCCGGCTCCCGCGAGAACGACGTAGATCTCCTCCGTCTCGCGGTGGTAGTGCCGTTGCGTCGCCTGCGCTGCCCCGAGCGTCGCCTCCGCGAGACTTTGGTTGCGCGCGCCGCCGAGCGCGTCGTCGAGGAGCACCCGGATCGTCGATCCGTCTGCCGTCGTGAAAGGCTCGGCGAGCTCACGCGAGCGGACGTCCACGCTACGCGCCTTTCTGCGCCTCGACCGCCTCGCCTTCGGCCGGCTCGCCGCGCATGTCGGGATGCTCGTCGAACTGGTAGCGGACGATCGCGCGCTTCGCCGCCTTCACCTCGTCGAGCCGCCGGACCGGACGGTTGTGGGGCGCGTCCTTCAGCAGCTTCGGATCCTCGGCAGCCTCGCGGGCGATCGCGTGCATTGCCTGGATGAAGCCGTCGAGCGCTTCCTTGGGCTCGGTCTCCGTCGGCTCGATCATCAGCGCTTCGGGCACGATCAGCGGGAAGTAGATCGTCGGCGGGTGGTAGCCGTAGTCCATCAGGCGCTTCGCGACGTCGAGCGCGCTCACGCCGTGCTCGCGCTTCAGGTTCCGGGCCGAAAGGACGAACTCGTGCATGCAGAGACGCTCGAACGGGAGGTCGTACGTCCCCTTCAGGCGCGCGAGCAGATAGTTCGCGTTCAGGACGGCCGCCTCCGACATCTCTCTGAGGCCCGGCCCGTAGGAGCGGATGAACGCGTAGGACCGGACGAAGACTCCAAACGGGCCGTAGAACCCGCGGACCTTTCCGATCGTCTTCGGGCGGTCGTAGTCGAAGCGGTAGCGCTCGCCGTTGCCGGCAACGACGGGAACGGGAAGGAACGGCTCGAGAATGCCGCGGACTGCGATCGGGCCCGCCCCCGGCCCGCCCCCTCCGTGGGGCTGCGAGAAGGTCTTGTGCAGGTTGTAGTGGACGATGTCGAAGCCCATGTCGCCGGGCCGCGAGATTCCGCAGACGGCGTTCAGGTTGGCGCCGTCGTAGTAGAGGAGCGCGCCCGCGTCGTGGAAGATCCGCGCGACCTCCTCGATCGACTCGTCGAAGAGGCCGAGCGTCGAAGGGTTGGTCAGCATGAGGCCGGCCGTCTCGTCGTTCACGTTCGCGCGCAGGAACTCGAGGTCGAGGTTGCCGCGCTCGTCCGTTCCGACCTTCTGAAGCTTGAAGCCGGCCATGGTCACGCTCGCCGGGTTCGTGCCGTGGGCGGTGTCGGCGACGAACACATTCGCACGTCGGTCGCTCTCGCCGCGGTCGGCGAAGTACGCGCGCATGAGCATGAGGCCGGTCAGCTCGCCCTGGGAGCCGGCCGCGGGCTGGAGCGAGACTGCGTCGAGGCCGACGACCTCGGCGAGGATCTCCTGCAGGCGCCACATGAGCTCGAGCGCGCCCTGCGCTCCGTCTTCGTCCTGGAGCGGATGGAGGTCGCGGAAGCCCGGCAGGTTCACGAGGCGCTCGTTCACCCGCGGGTTGTGCTTCATCGTGCAGGAACCGAGCGGGTAGAACCCGGTGTCGATGCCGAACGTGCGCGTGGCGAGCGCGCTGAAGTGGCGCACGACTTCGGGCTCGGACAACTCGGGGAGGCGCGGCGCGCGCTTCCGCCGAAGCTCCTCCGGAACTTCGGCTTTCGGGAGGTCGTAATGCGGAAGCGTCGAGGCGCGGCGGCCCGCCTTCGACTTTTCATAGATGAGCTTCATGCGGACCCTCTGCCGGGCGCTTGCGACGGTTTCGGCACAGCTTGCGCGCCATCCGTGCGGTTTTTCGGGATACGCTCAACCCGGGAAGGGGGGCGGGTCGGGACCCGAGTTACCCGCGCGCGGGAATCAACCCGACTCACGCGGCGAGTACCTCGGCGAGCCGGTCGATGTCCGCGGGTGTCCGCTTCTCCGTCACGCAGACGAGAAGCGCGTCCTCCATCCCCTGGTAGTCGCGCCGGAGCGCGTAGCCCGGATGGACGCCTTGCTCACGCGCCGCGCGAATCACGTCGTCGGCCGGTCGACCGGCGTGCACGGCGAACTCCTTGAAGGTCGCATGCTCGGGAAAGACGAGCGGCAGGTCGAGCCGCTCCTTGGCGTACTCCGCGAGAGCGAGGCAGGTCTCGCCCACGTCGCGCAGCCCTTGCGGGCCCAGCCAGGAGAGATGGATGAGGCCCCCGAGCGCGAGCAGCGTCTGGTTGGTCGTAATGTTGTGCGTCGCCTTCTCGCGGCGGATGTGCTGCTCACGGGTCTGGAGCGTGAGCACGTAACCCCGCTCCCCGGCCATGTCGGTCGTCTCCCCGACGATGCGGCCCGGCATCCTGCGGATGAAGTCCCGGCGTGCCGCGATGAAACCGTAGTGAGGCCCGCCGTAGGCCTGGTAGTTGCCCGCACCCTGGCCTTCACCGATCGCGATCGCGCACCCATAGGCTCCGGGAGCCTCGAGCACGCCGAGCGAGACCGGGTCGACGTAGGCCACGGGGAGCGCGCCCGCATCGTTCGCCGCCGCCGCGAGGTCCGGAGCCGCCTCGAGACAGCCGAAGAAGTTCGGCTGCGCGAAGATCACGCATGCCGCATCCTGGGCGGCGGCCTGGAGCTCGTGCGCGTCCGTGACGCCGTTCCGATGCGCCACCTCGACCACTTCGACCCCGAAACCCGGCGCGTACGTTTTCACGACCTGTCGCACCTGGGGATTCACCGTCTCGCAGAGCACGACCTTCCCCCGGCCCGTGACGTGCTTCGCGACGTAGCACGCGTCGGCGGCGACGCCCGGTCCGTCGTATCCCGACGCGTTCGACACATCCATCCCGGTGAGCTCGCAGATCGCCGTCTGGTATTCGAAGATCGCCTGCAGCGTCCCCTGGCTCATCTCCGGCTGATAGGGGGTATAGGCCGTGAGGAACTCGCCCCGCGAGAGGATCGCGTCGACGACGGCAGGAACGTAATGGTCGTAGATCCCGGCCCCCAGAAAAGAGAGCTCCTGGCCGGCATGGACGTTCCGGGCGGCGAGCTCCGACAGGTGCGCGACGAGCTCGGGCTCCGAGAGCGCAGGCTCCAGATCGAGCTCCCCCTGGAAGCGAAGGGCTTCCGGAACGTCGCGGAAGAGGTCCTCGACCGAGGAGACACCGATCGCCTCGAGCATCCCGTCGCGGTCGGCGTCCGTGAGAGACAGGTACTGGTGCGCCATCCCCGCGCTACGTCTCCTCGAGCAGCTTGCGGTATGCGCTCACGTCCATCAGCCCATCCGCCTCGCTCGAATCGCTCAGGCGGATCTTGATCAGCCACCCCTCGCCGTACGGGTCTTCATTGATCGTCTCGGGCGCGTCGACGAGAGCCTGATTCACCTCGACGACCTCACCGGAGAGCGGCGCGACGAGGTCGGAAACCGCTTTCACCGACTCGACCTCGCCGTAGCTCTCGTCCTTCGCAACCGAACTTCCCTGCTCGGGAGGCTCGTAGTGCACGATCTCGCCGAGAGCGTCCTGGGCGTACCACGTGACGCCGACCGTCGCGGTGTCGCCCTCGACGCGCGCCCAGTCGTGCTCTTGGTGGTACTTGAGGTCCTCGGGGTAACTCTCGTCGGCGGCCACTACGCGCCCTCCTCTCGTTTATAGAACGGCTTCACGACCGTACGCGCCTTGCGCGAGCGGCCGCGAACGTCGATCGTGATCTCTGTGCCCGGCTCGGCGAGCGACGCCTCGACGTAGGCCAAGCCGATCGCCTGTTGGAGGAGCGGGGACAGTGTTCCGGACGTGACCACGCCGCCCTCGGCGATCGACATCCCCTGGCGCGGAATCCCCTTGTCCTCCATGACGAAGGCGACGAGCGTTTCCGCGGGCCCTTTCTGCTTCTGCCAGCGGAGGATGTCGGCACCCGTGAACTCTTTCTCGAGCGCGCAGGCCCAGCCGAGCCCGGCCTCGATGGGGGTGCGCTCAGGAGTGATGTCGTTTCCGTGGAGCGGATAGCAGGCCTCGAGGCGGAGGGTGTCACGAGCGGCCAGACCGCACGGCGTGACCCCCCGCTCGACGATTGCGTCCCAGAGCTTCGGCGCGTCGTCTGGCGCACAGCCGAGCTCGCATCCCCGCTCGCCGGTATAGCCGGTTCCGGCAACGAGGCAGTCGACCCCAAGCACCTCGTCTTCCCGGAAGGTGAAGGGCGCGATCTCGATCGCCAGGCGCTCGAAGGCCTCCGGGCCCTGAACGGCGAGCAGCGCCCATTCGTGAGAGACGTCCTGCATGTCGCTGAGCGCCGCGTGGTCGGGCTCGACGTTGGAGGCGTTCACGACGAGCAGGTAGCTCTCAGGCGCGCGCCGGTACGCGATCAGGTCGTCGACGATCCCGCCGCGCTCGTTCGTGAGCAGCGTGTACTGGGCCTTCCCCGGCCCGATCTTGTCGAGGTCGTTCGTGAGCCGGCTCTGGAGGTATTCGTGCGTCCCGTCGCCTTCGAGCTCGAGCTGGCCCATGTGCGAGACGTCGAAGACCCCCGCGCCCCGTCGTAC
>JACCYG010000035.1 GCA_013696595.1 Actinomycetota bacterium
GGGCCTTCTCTGCATTGCGGCGCAGCGGTCGCAACGATTCACCGGGTGGCTTTGGCGTTCGGTCCCTCCCGGCGGGCGACGACCTCGGGTCCTGCGCGGCGGTCGGCGTGGTCTGGGCCGAGAAGCGGGCCAAGTCGCGGGCCTGCGCCTCGTGGACGGAACGATCAATCGTTGCGCAGGTGTCCAGCTAGCCGAGGCTCTTTCGGGAGAGCATCCGGACGAGAGTGCCGTTCTAACGCCGCCTGTAGGGCGTGTAGCGCGCAGCCACGACGCTAGTCCGCGTTGACTTCCGTTTAAATTTAAAGCCTCACTCCCTCGAGCTCCGCCGCTGGCACGATGCGCTCGATCTCCTCGAACAGCTCGCGCTCCTCCATGCGCACATGGTCGTGCAGGAGGTCGCCGAGCGTCCTCAGCGCTTCCGGCGGGATGTCGCCTGCGGCCACCTCGGCTCGGAGCGATCGCACGAGCCCGTGCAGCTCCATGTGTTCGCGCAGGATTCGCTCGAGCACGGGGGTCGAGCCGGCGTGGCGGACGTACAGCGGGAATAGGATCTCCTCCTCGCGCCGGAAGTGCTTGACCGTCTCCGTGAAGAACGCGTCGACGTACGCGCTCGCCACGGCGAGCCGCTCCTCGGCCGCGGCGCCGGCCGCCCGGAGCAAGCGCCTCATAGTCGTCCATGGGGCGAGTCTGGTCGCGACCGTCCCGGCGGCTGGCGGGCGAAACTGCGTTTACGGACGCGAGACCGCCTGGACAGCGCTGCACAAGCTGCGGCGGGCATGTCTTCTTCCAGGGCGCTTTGAACCTGCCGACGTCCCGATGAGGCTTGTCCTTCTTGCGCCAAAGCTGTTCGCTTCGCCTTACCTGGCTGTGTCGACAGAAAAGGAGAACTGGGATGAAGCGCCTTCTGATCGAGAACTTCTACTCCTGGTCGGTCTTCAGCGACGGCCGGCAGATCGACTTCAACGGCCACCTCTGGGTGCGCGAGGGCGGCAACGTCGTGATCGACCCGGTCGCAATCAGCGAGGCAGACCTCGCTCAGCTGAAAGAGCTTGGCGGGGCCTCGCTGATCGTCGTAACGAACCGGGACCACGCCCGCATGACCGAGTTCTTCCGCGAGGAGACCGGAGCGCAGGTGGTTGCACACGAGGAGGACGCCGGCTCCTTTCCCTTCCCGGTCGACCGCGCCGTCGTCGAGGGGGAGGAGATCGTGCCGGGCGTGGAGGTCGTCCACCTCCCCTACGGCAAGAGCCCTGGCGAGATCGCTCTCGTCTGGCCGAACCTCGGCGCCGCCTTCATCAGCGACCTCGTCTGGGGCGGCCCCTCGGGCGCCTTCAGCTTCCTGCCCGACGAGAAGCTCGCCAACCCGCCGAGAGCGGCGCTCGAGCTGCGGAAGCTCCTCGCCTACCCTCAGGTCACGACGATCCTCGTGGGCGACGGCCACTCGATCTTCGGCAACGCGCGCGAGAAGCTCCTGGAGTGCCTGGTCGCGCGGGACGACATCTGGCTCAGCTCGTAGCGAGCACGAGCTCGATCCACGGCAGCCCCGGATCCGGCACGGCCTCCGGGTGGAGGAGGAAGGCGAGCTGGGCGATGCCGTCCGCCACCCGTGGCGCAGCACGCGAGAAGTAGGCGTTGGCGTCGACCGCCACCGCCCGGCAGGGGAGCGGAGGGAGGGCCGCTGCCTCGCGCGCCGCCCGCGCGGCGTCGAAGCCGCAGGGGGCGAGCACGACGAGGTCGGGCGACCGCGCGCGCACCGCCTCCCAGGTCGTCGCGAAGGATGCCTCTCCGGCCCGGCCAAGGACCTCCTCGCCGCCTGCGTGCGCGACCATCTCCGGCACCCAGTGCCCGGTGGCAAAGGGCGGATCGAGCCACTCGGCGACGAAGACGCGCCGGGGCTCGAGGCCGGCGACGAGCTCGCGCACCCGGTCGATCTTCTCCTCTATCTGCGCCGCGACCCGCGCGCCGCGGTCCGGCACGCCGAGCCGCTGGGCGAGCTCGAGCACGCTCCGCTCGATCTCCGGGATCGTCCGCGGGTCGAGCGAGACGACCTCGGCGTCCACCGCGCACAGCCGACTCACCTCGTCGCTCGAGACGGCGTAAACGGCGCAGAGATCCTGGGTGAGGACGAGGTCGGGATCGAGGGCCTCGATCAGCTCCTCGTCGAGCGCGTAGAGCGAGCGCCCGTCGGCGATCGCCTCACGGACGGCTCGGTCGATCTCGAAGCTCGCCATCTCGCTCGTGTCGATCCGGGCTGCGGTGACGACGGGCAGGGGGCGCACCTCGGGCGGCCAGTCGCACTCGGCCGAGCGCCCAACGAGAGAGTCCGCAAGGCCGACGGCGCCTACGATCTCGGTCGCGCTCGGGAGGAGCGAGCAGAGACGCATCCTGGGGCGACTGTGCCTGGGTCCCATTACGATCGCGGCTCGCCGGGCGAGGAACGTCCTCTGATCGGACTTAGAAGGTTCGCGCGCGCGAGGACAACCTGTGAATGAGGAACGTCGATGCCGGCCGTCAGGAATCTGATAGCCGGACTTTTCTTACTTGTCCGTCAGGCGATGAAGCGAGTGAGACTGGGCCAGAGTTAGAGCGCACGCCTGCTCGTGCGCTCTTGAGACCATCCAGTCCCTCCGCCATGGAGGCCGGCAGAGGATCGGTGCTTGGCGGTCCGAAGCGATGCGAGCGGGATCTAGCTCGCGGGCAAACTCGACGGCATGTCCTGCACGTGGTCGCGCTCCGCGGCTCCTGAGCCTCAAGGCTCGAGGAAGACGGCCAGGGTGGCCGTGAAACCGTGCAGGAAGGCCTTGCCGCCGACCGGGCCGATCTCGCCGCCGCAGAAGAATCCGGCGAGGGCGTCGGTCCGGAGCATCTCGGTGACGACGCGCGCGGCGTGGTCCGGCTCGGGGAACATGTTCGTCCCGCGGCCGTTGCAGGTGAAGAGCAGCGCCCCGGCCGGCCGCCCGCGGCGGAGCGC
>JACCYG010000079.1 GCA_013696595.1 Actinomycetota bacterium
GGATCAAGGCAAGCCGCCTTCGCCCGCTCGTGCCCCGCGAGTCGAAGCGGTGGGGTGACCTTTACCGTGGCCGCTCCGCCGTCGAGCGCGAGTTTGGCCGCTTGAAGAACGAGTACGGCCTCGCGCCGCTCCGCGTTCGTGGCATCGAGCGGGTCGCGCTTCACGCCGTCCTGACGATGCTCGCTCGGCTCAGCCAGGCACTTGCCCGGGCGCGGGTAGTTCGGCTTGCGGCTTAGGCGGTCTCGCGCTCGCGAGCAGGCCTACCGGTCGCCTTCTCAAGCTTAGAGATCGACTTCTCGACCTTCTGGTTCCACTCACCGTTCTCTTTGAGGAACTTCTCGTGTCGTTCCTCGGGTGACAGCTGCTCGCGGCTGCCGTTCGTCCCCGCTTGTCGTCCCTTCCGTGCCATGTGCTCCCTCCCTCGACCCCAGACGGCCCGCCTAGGCCGCGATTCTAGTCCTGATATCGGCGTCACGCGTCGTTTTCCTCGTTTTTTCCCTCCTCTGGTTCTTCTAACGCGTAAAGCCGCTGTTCTAGTTCGGTCATCTGCGAATCCACGCGTTCGTTGACCTTCCTTATCGGCTCAGCAGCGTCCGGGAACTCAAAGCCCGTTCCGGCCGCGCTCATCTTCGTCACCTTGTCTCCACCCCAGAACCGCTCCGAGACACCGCAGACGCCCATCGTGAGGAGGTCTAAGCCAAGAGCGGCACCCAAAGCCCGGACCACTGAATCACCGTGAACGAGTGAGACTACGAAGGCGATGACCCCGATGATAGCCCCGCACACCACGATCCATCGTCCGGGTCGAAGGGTCTGAAGCACCGAGGCAGCCTAGACTAGGTGCCTCGTTTCGCTAGTCGTTTCGCTAGACCCTCCTAGTCCTTGGTTTCGCCAAAGTCGCGACACTCCGGGCGGGGAATCGAAGCGAAATGCGCGCCACGCGCGCGTTCTTGTGCGCTACGCTCGAAGCCGGGGGCAAGGGGCCGAAGGCCCCTGGGGAACGATTACACGTGCGAGAGAGGAGCACCGCGCGCCGTGCCGAAACCGCCTCTGTGCGGGGATACCTGGAGCCCGGTGAGGAAGTTCAACTCGAGTCGCGCCCGCACGGCATCGCGCTCGCGCTCCCGCTTTTACGTGCGGTCGTGTTCGCCCTCGCCGGCGGCGCCCTCGTCCTCGTGGGGCCGCGTTCTTCCTGGGCCCTCGCTGCCGTAGGCGCCCTTCTCCTCGGCCTCGGTGCAGTGCTGGCGCTCTCCGCGGTCTGGCGCTGGGATCGAACGAAGCTCGTCTTGACGACGGAGAAACTCTTCGTGGTGTACGGCGTCGCCCGCAGGCGTGCGGCCGCCGTCCGACTCGCGCGCGTCCCCGCGATCGAGGTCGAGCAGAGCCTGCTCGGCCATCTCCTGGGTTACGGCACGGTCATCGCCGGCGATCTCGAGATCCCGTACGTCCCGAGCCCGCGCGACGTCTGCCGCCTCGCCCGCTAGCTCCGAGCATGCTTCGTTGCGCCGGTCGGGCCGCCGACGCGAGCCGGGAACCGCCAGGGTCTGACCCTCGCGGGTGGCCGGCGCGGCCACGTCCTTCGTAAGAACTTCGCTACGAAGGTGTGCCAGGACTCGCGCGTTGCGCTGGCGTCGGCGCCGCGCGTCGTACGGTGGCCGCGATGGCCCGGCGGCTCCGCAGCGACCTTCCGGACGGGTTCTTTCACGTGACCGCTCGCGGTGTGGACGGAACGGCGATCGTCCGCGACGACGAAGACCGGCACGGATTCCTCGAGTTGCTCGCGGACGCGGCGGGCCGCTATAGGTGGCGCTGCCATGCCTTCTGCCTGATGGACAACCATTACCACGTGGTTCTCGAGGCGACGCAGGAGGACCTGTCAAACGGGATGCACCGAATGAACGGCGTGCACGCCCAGCGTTTCAACCTCCGCCACGGTCGGCGCGGACACCTCTTCGGCGACCGCTTCGCCTCATGGGTGATCGCGACGGAAGACCACCTCTTCGCGGCGTGCCGATACGTCCTGGAGAACCCCGTCCGTGCCGGCCTCTGCGAACGGCCGCAGGACTGGCCGTGGGGGGCCTACAGGAACGTACGTTCGACCCGCTAGACTAGGCGTATGCCCGCCGACGAGCTCGTCGTCCACGGCGCCCGCGAGCACAACCTGAAGGACATCACCGTCCGTCTGCCGCGGAACGCGCTCATTTGCGTGACCGGGCTTTCGGGTTCCGGGAAGTCGAGCCTTGCCTTCGACACGATCTACGCCGAGGGCCAGCGCCGCTACGTCGAGTCGCTCTCGGCGTACGCGCGCCAGTTCCTCCAGATGATGGAAAAGCCCGATGTCGACTCGATCGACGGCCTCTCGCCGGCGATCTCGATCGACCAGAAGACGACGTCGCGAAACCCTCGCTCGACGGTCGGCACCGTCACCGAGATCTACGACTACCTCCGCCTTCTCTACGCGCGCGTCGGGCGGCCCCATTGCCCGATCTGCGGACGGCCGATCGCGGGCCAGAGCATCGAGTCGATCATCGACCAGGTGCTCCGCCTTCCGGAGGGCACGAAGTTCACCGTGAACGCTCCGGTCGTCCGCGACCGCAAGGGCGAGTACCGCGACCTGCTCGAGCAACTACGCGGCGAGGGTTTCACGCGCGTCAAAGTCGACGGAGCGCAGCGACTGCTCGACGAGGACATCGACCTCGACAAGAAGTTCAAGCACACGATCGAGGTCGTCGTCGACCGCCTCTCGATGAAGCCGGATCTGCGCCACCGGCTTGCCGACTCCGTCGAGACCGCGCTCGCGCTCGCCGATCGCCTGGTGACGATCGACGTCGTCGACGGCGAGGCCATGACGTTCTCGGAGCAGTTCGCCTGCCCCGAGCACGGCGTTGGTCTTCCGGAGCTCGAGCCGCGAATCTTCAGTTTCAACTCGCCGCACGGCGCCTGCCCGCGCTGCACGGGCCTCGGCGCGCAACAGGAGATCGACCCGGACCTGCTCGTCCCCGAGCCCGAGCTCTCGATTGCGGAGGGGGCGCTCGTCCCGTGGAGCCTCGGGTCGAGCTCCGGCTTCTACGACGCAGTGATCGAGGCGATCGCCGACCGCTACGAGATCGACCTCGACAAGCCCTGGTGCGAGCTCACCCGGGAGGAGCGGGACCTCTTCCTCTACGGCACGGACGGCGATCGACTCTACGTGAACTACCGCAACCACATGGGCCGGCGACGCTCGTACATGCTGGCCTTCAACGGGATCGTCGAGAGCCTGCAAGGCCGCTACGGTGACACGGACTCGTCCCAGCAGCGCGAGCGAATCGAGGAGTACATGACCCTCCGCCCGTGCCCCGAGTGCAACGGTGCCCGCTTGAAGCCCGCCGTGCTCGCAGTCACGATCGGCGGCAAGGCGATCCATGAGTTCACGCGCATGTCGGTGACGAGGGCGATCGAGTTCCTCGACCAGCTCGAGCTCACGGAGACGGAACAGCTGATCGGCGCACGGATCATCAAGGAGATCCGCGAGCGCCTGACGTTCCTCGATAACGTCGGGGTCGGGTACCTGCAGCTCGACCGCGCCGCGGCCACGCTCTCGGGGGGCGAGGCGCAGCGCCTTCGGCTCGCGACGCAGATCGGCTCGCAGCTCGTCGGCGTCCTCTACATCCTGGACGAGCCGTCGATCGGTCTCCACCAGCGCGACAACGGGAAGCTGATCGGTACGCTCGAGCGGCTACGCGACCTCGGCAACACCGTGCTCGTCGTCGAGCACGACGAGCAGATGATGCGTTCCGCCGACCATCTGGTCGACATGGGACCGGGGGCCGGCGAGCACGGCGGTCACGTCGTCGCCGAGGGATCCGCGAAGCTCGTCGAGCGCAACGCGAACTCGATCACGGGCCAGTTCCTCGCACGCAAGCGCACGATCGCCGTGCCGCCGCGGCGCGAGGGGGATTTCGGCTCGTTCTGGATCCGCGGCGCGAGCATGCACAACCTCAAGGGCATCGACGTCGAGTTTCCCGTAGGGAAGTTCATCTGCGTCACGGGCGTGTCGGGCTCTGGGAAGTCGACGCTCGTCAACGAGATCGTCTACAAGGCGCTTGCGAACCAGCTCCATCGCGCACGCGTGCGGCCGGGGGACCACGTGGCCTGCGAGGGCATCGAGTGCTTCGACAAGGTGATCGACATCGACCAGTCGCCGATCGGGCGCACTCCGCGGTCGAATCCGGCCACGTACACCGATCTCTTTGCACCGATTCGCGAGCTCTACTCGCAGACCCAGGACGCACGCGTGCGTGGGTACAAGCCGGGCCGTTTCTCGTTCAACGTGCGCGGTGGCCGGTGCGAGAGCTGCAAGGGCGACGGGACGATCAAGATCGAGATGCACTTCCTTCCGGACGTCTACGTGCCATGTGAGACGTGCAAGGGCAAGCGCTACAACCGCGAGACGCTCGAAGTTCGCTTCAAGGGGAAGTCGATCGCCGACGTGCTCGAGATGTCCGTCGAGGAGGCGCTCGGGTTCTTCGCCAAGATCCCGAAGATCCGCCGGCGCCTGCAGACGCTCCACGACGTCGGCCTCGACTACATCAAGCTGGGTCAGCCGGCGACGACGCTGTCCGGCGGCGAGGCTCAGCGCGTCAAGCTCGCGAAGGAGCTCTCAAAGATCGCGACCGGCCGGACGCTCTACATTCTCGACGAGCCGACCACCGGTCTCCATTTCGCCGATATCGAGAAGCTCCTCGACGTCCTCCAGCGTCTCGTCGACGCAGGGAACACCGTGCTCGTGATTGAGCACAACCTCGACGTAATCAAGCAGGCCGACTGGATCGTCGACCTCGGGCCCGAGGGCGGCGAAGCGGGGGGAGAAGTGATCGCTGCCGGGACGCCCGAGCAGATCGCGAGCGTGGCGGAGAGCTTCACAGGGCAGTTCCTGCGCGAGGTCCTGCCGGCCAAGACTGCCGTCGCCGCCTAGTCAACCGTCGCACGCGGTACCCTCGACCCATGGTGGACGCGCGCTACGGCGCCCCGTCCGGCGACTGGATCGTCGCCTGGATCCTGATCGTGATCGGGCTCTTCGCGGTCGCGAGCTCGGGCAGCGAGGTCGGGCCGATCCAGACTCCCTGACCGAGGGGTAGCCTGAGCCGGGTGGACGCGCAGGCCACGGTGAGCCGGGCAGATCTCGAGAAGGCGTGGTGGCTGCGGGCGCTGGCCGTTTTTCAGAGCCCGCGACCGGTCTTCGCCGCGCTCCGTGACGATTCCGAGGAGGGGGCACACGCTCGCCAGGAGCCCGCCCTCGCGCTTGCGCTCCTCTCCGGTATCGCCGGCATCCTCGCGACTCCAGCCGTCGACGAGCTTCTCGACCGAGCCGACTTCGACCGGCTCCTCGTCGCCGTGTTCGTTTTTCTAGCGGGAGCGTTGTACGGGCTCGCTACCTACTGGATCGGCGGGGGAGCGCTTCTTTTCGGGGTCCGCGCCGCGGGCGGGGCCTCGAGCTACCGCCAGACCCGGCACACGCTTGCGTTCGCCACCGCGCCGCTCGTCCTCATGCTTCTGATCGTCTGGCCGCTCAGGCTTGCGATGTACGGGGGGGACGTCTTCCGCAAGGGCGGCGCGGACGAGATGGGCGCCGCGCGGTGGCTCTTCGCCGGCGCTGAACTCGGCTTCTTCGCGTGGGCGGGCGTGCTCCTCGTTCTCGGCGTCAGCGCGCTGCACGGGTGGCCGTTCGTTCGTTCGCTCGGAGCGGTCGTCCTCGCGATCCTCGCGCTTCTCCTCTTCGGCCTCGCCTTCAGCATCGTCTAATCGGCCGCCCATCTGGCGGCGCTCCGCCGAGCTAGGCCTCCACGCGTGCCTCCGTCAGGCCGGCCTCGAAGCGTGCGAGCTCTTCGTCCGGAATGGCGTACGTGTGCTGATCCTCGGGGAACGCCCCGGAACGCACGTCGGCCGCGTAGCGCTCGAGCGCATTCCGGATCTCGTTGGAGAGGTCGGCATAACGCTTCACGAAACGGGCAGCGCGCCGGTCGTAGAGGCCGAGCAGGTCATGCCAGACGAGCACCTGGCCGTCGCAGGAGCGGCCGGAGCCGATTCCGATCGTCGGGATCTGCACCGCTTCGGTGATCCGCGAGGCGACGGCCGCCGGCACCGCCTCGAGCACGAGCGAGAAACAGCCGGCCTCCTCGAGTGCGACGGCGTCGTCGAGCAGAAGCCGCGCCTTGTCGGCCGTCCTTCCCTGCGCGCGGAAGCCGCCGAGCATCGTCGCCGACTGCGGAGTCAGGCCAAGATGGCCCATGACCGGGACACCGCCGCCGACGAGTGCACGAACGCGGCCGAGCGTAGGTCCCGCCCCCTCGAGCTTCACCGCATCGACCGCCGCTTCCTTCACGAATCTGATCCCGTTCCGAACGGCGTCCTCGTCCGACACCTGGAAGGACCCGAACGGCATGTCGCCGATCACCAGGGGCCGCTTCGCTCCCCGGGCGGCCGCGCGCGAGAGGACGATCATCTCGTCCATCGTGGCGGGGACCGTCGACTCGAGCCCCAGAACCGTCATCGCAGCGGAGTCGCCGACGAGGATCGCGTCGACGCCGGCCGCGTCGGCCAGTCGGCCGCTCGGGTAGTCGTACGCGGTCACCATCACGATCGGATCGCGCCGGCGCTTCATCTCCAAGAGCTCGGTCAACGGAAGCTTCCCCGCGGTTTCGGGGCGCGTGCTCATCGGGCTGCTCCTTCCAGGACGACGTTGTCGATCAGGCGTGTCTTGCCGGCGCGGACCGCCGCGGCGAGCACGACGCGGCCGTTCCACTCGGCGAGCTCGACGTAATCCGGTGCGAGTCGCGGTTCCTCGGCCAGGCGATTCCGGGCGGCGGCGACCGGGTCTTCTCCGCGGCGGTACGCGAGCTCTCCGGCGAAGAGCGCACGTGGTAGCGCTCGGGCGGCCTCTCGCTCCTCCTGCGATAGGAGCGCGTTGCGCGAGCTGAGCGCGACGCTGTCCGCGTCGCGCACCGTCTCGGCGACACGTAACTCGATCTCGAGGTCTAGATCCACGATCATCCGCTCGATCACCTCGGTCTGTTGTGCGTCCTTCTGGCCGAAGTACACGCGATCCGGCCGAACGATGTTGAAGAGCTTCAGGCAGACCGTGGCAACGCCGCGGAAGTGTCCGGGCCGGAACTCGCCCTCGAGCCCGCGGGAGAGCTCCGTGACCTCGACCCAGGTCTGGAACCCGTTCGGGTAGATCTCGGCTTCGGGCGGAAGGAACACCAGGTCTACGCCGGCCTCCTCGAGCAGTCGCAGGTCCCGCTCCTCGTCGCGCGGATACCACTCCAGGTCTTCGCTCGCGCCGAACTGCGCCGGGTTGACGAAGATGCTCACGACGACCGTGTCACACTCGGACCGGGCCGCCGCGACGAGCGAGAGGTGTCCCTCGTGAATCGCTCCCATCGTCGGGACGAGACCTACGAGGCTGTCACGAAGTGGCTCGAGTGCAGCCCGCACTCCGGCGATCGTGCGCGCTCTTCTCATCGTCGGATCGCCGCCGTCGCGTCCGAGAGGGCCCGGTAGACCGGTTCCAGGTCGGGTCGCCGCTCCCGGAGCTCGGAGAGATGTCGCTCGACCGTCTCCCAGTCTCCGCGCACGTGTGGTCCGGTGGGCTGAAACCCGTTCTCGATCACTCGGCGCATGAGCGGCTCGAGCGCCTCGGGCGGGGCCGCTGCGCTCCGGAAGAGCTCGGAAGCCGCTTCGTGCAAGGTGACGAGGAAGCTCGCAGCCACCACAGCACCCGCGTGGTAGATCGGACGATCCTCGTCGTCCAGTTCGAACGGGTGGACGCCGAGCAAGCGCGCGAGCGCGTGGCCAGCCTCGACCGACTCGCTCGTCTCGCCGGTTACGGCGGCCCAGGCCCCGTCGAGCTGTTCGGGACCACGTTCGTGCGTGAAGGTCTGCAGCGGATGCAGGCTGAACCGGCGTGTGTGCGGTGCGAGAGCGTCGAGGGTCGTCGCTCCGCTCGTGTGCGCGAGCCACGGCCCCTGTGGAATCGCGGCCGCCACCTCCGGGATCGCGTGGTCGGGAACGCAGAGGAGAACGAGATCGGCGTCGGCGCAGCCGAGCTCCCGGCCGGCCGAGCTCGTGGGCACCCGCTCCGCGAGTCGCGCGGCAAGAGTCTTCCCGACGCGTCCGGCGCCGACGACACAGATCGAGTCGAAGCTCATCTTTCGGCTCCAGTTCCTAGCGGATACCGGGCCCTGAAAGTCTACTCCGCGGCCGGCTCTACGCGGTACAGCAGACGCTAGTGCCGTCCGCGACCCTGGACCGCATGGTCGGGTCGCGGCCCTCGGCCCTTCGCGCGATGCTGCCGCCCGGAGTTTCCCGGATCGACGGAAGCATGGCCCGCGTGGCCGGCCGGCTTCGCCCGGCTCCACGATCTTCCGGGCCGGAGACGCGCCGGCGACTGGCCGACGACTCGGCGGTCTGCGTGACGACCCC
Source organism: Actinomycetota bacterium (assembly GCA_013696595.1). Taxonomy (GTDB): domain Bacteria; phylum Actinomycetota; class Thermoleophilia; order Gaiellales; family Gaiellaceae; genus JACCYG01. Next base: position 8,464 of record JACCYG010000079.1, read on the forward strand.
GACTGACGAGCCCGTTTAGCCTGGG
>JACCYG010000084.1 GCA_013696595.1 Actinomycetota bacterium
TCTTCTGCGAGCGCATCTTCGGTCCGACGAAGGACTGGGAGTGCTACTGCGGCAAGTACAAGCGCGTCCGCTACAAGGGGATCATCTGCGAGCGCTGCGGCGTCGAGGTGACGCGGCAGAAGGTGCGTCGCGAGCGCATGGGCCACATCGACCTCGCCGCGCCCGTCTCGCACATCTGGTTCTTCAAGGGCGTGCCGAGCCGGATCGGCTACCTGCTCGACATCGCGCCGAAGGAGCTCGAGAAGGTCCTCTACTTTGCCGCTTCGATCATCACCGGCGTCGAGAACGAGAAGCGCGCAGCCGACATCGCCGACCTCGAGGACAAGGTCAAGGGCGAGTCCGAGCGCATCTTCGTCGACCGCGACGAGCAGCTCGCGGCCCTCGAGGACCGCCTCTCGCGCCGGCGCGACTTCTTCACGAAGGGCAAGGAACGGAACTTCGACGAGGACGACGAGTTCTGGGCGCGCGGCCTCCTTGCGTGGGCGGAGGAGCAGGGTCTGCCCCCACTCGAGGAAGCGCGGAAGCTCGTCGGCGGCCTCTTCGTCGAGGTGGCGAAGAAGGTCACGACCGAGGACTCGAAGAAAGTCCGCGAGCTCGTCAGAAGCTCCGCGATCCGGAACGACCGGCGGCTCGCGCCGCGAGAGCTCGACCAGGTCGCGAACGCCGCGATTCAGATCCGCGAGGCCCTGACACCGCTCCAGAGAGCCTACGACAAGGCCACCGGCGCGAAGAAGGGCGCGGTCACGAAGCACCTCCACAAGATCCACGACGCACTCCTCACGGGCGGGGAGCTCAAGGGCGACGACGCCGAGCTCGTCTCGTCCGTCGACACGAAGAACCTCGAGAAGGCACGGGGGCTCGGCAAGGGCCTCCTCAAGGAAGTGCTCGAGACGGCGGAGCCCGGCGCTTCGCCCGAGGAGATTCGCGACCTGACGAACGACCTCTGCCTGAAGATGGACGGCCGCATGCAGAAGGAGGACCTCGACGCGATCGTCCAGTGGTCGCTCAAGGTCCGCGAGATGTACCTCGACATCGAGTCTCGCCGCGAGGACGCGCGCGAGGCTGCAGTCGACTCGGTCAACCGGCTCGAGCAGACCTGGCAGCTCTTCAGTGAGATGGAGCCCAAGCAGATCGTCAGCGACGAGATGCTCTTCCGCGAGCTCAAGGACCGCTTCGGGTCGCCCTACGGGTTCGGCGTCTACTTTCGCGGCGGCATGGGCGCGGAGGCGATCCGCGATCTCCTGCACGACCTCGACCTCACCGCCGAGGTTAAGTCGCTCCGCGAGACGATCCGCACGTCCAAGGGGCAGAAGCAGAGCCGCGCGATCAAGCGCCTGAAGGTCGTGAACGCGTTCATCACGTCGGAGAACAAGCCGGACTGGATGGTGCTCGAGGCGATCCCGGTCATCCCGCCGGAGCTTCGGCCGATGGTGCAGCTCGACGGCGGCCGCTTCGCGACGAGCGACCTGAACGACCTCTACCGGCGCGTGATCAACCGGAACAACCGCCTGAAGCGGCTGCTCGACCTCGGTGCGCCCGAGATCATCGTGAACAACGAGAAGCGAATGCTCCAGGAGGCCGTCGACGCCCTGTTCGACAACGGGCGGCGCGGCCGCGCCGTCACCGGCCCCGGCAACCGTGCGCTCAAGTCGCTCTCGGACATGCTGAAAGGTAAGCAGGGCCGCTTCCGGCAGAACCTGCTCGGAAAGCGCGTCGACTATTCCGGCCGGTCCGTGATCGTCTCAGGGCCGACACTCAAGCTCTACCAGTGCGGCCTGCCCAAGCTGATGGCGCTCGAGCTCTTCAAGCCGTTCATCATGAGCCGGCTCGTCGAGCGGAAGTCCGTCCAGAACATCAAGGCGGCGAAGAAGCACGTCGACTCGATGGGCCCCGAGGTCTGGGACGTCCTCGAAGAGGTCATCGCCGAGCACCCGGTCCTCCTGAACCGTGCGCCGACGCTGCACCGTCTCGGGATCCAGGCGTTCGAGCCCGTTCTCGTCGAGGGCAAGGCGATCCAGGTTCACCCGCTCGTCTGCCACGCGTTCAACGCGGACTTCGACGGCGACCAGATGGCAGTGCACGTCCCGCTCTCGGCGGAGGCGCAGGCGGAGGCTCGCATCCTGATGCTCTCCTCCAACAACGTCCTCTCGCCCGCGCACGGGAAGCCGCTCGCGACGCCCTCGCAGGACATGGTGCTCGGCGGCTACTACCTCACGTACTGCGCCGAGGGCCTGAACGAGAAGACGTCTGAAGACCTCGATCCGCGCCCGCGCCGCTATTCGTCCGAGGACGAGGTCGTCCTCGCCTACGACTCGAAGCAGGTGGCGCTCCAGGATCCGATCGAGTACCGCCGAAACGGCGAGCTCATCCTGACGACGCCAGGCCGGGTGATCTTCAACGAGGAGGTCGGCCGGACGCTCGCGCGCACCATTCGCGACGACGGCTACGACATCGCCGAGCAACCCTTCATGAACCGCACGCTCGCCAAGAAGGAGATGAGCGACTTCATCTCCGAGCTCGTTGAGCGCTACGGCGCGCTGGCGATCTCGCCCGTGCTCGACACGGTGAAGGAGCTCGGTTTCACGTACGCGACCAAGGCGGGGATCACGATCTCGAAGAACGACATCGTCATCCCGGAGAACAAGGAAGCGATCCTCGAGGTCTACGAGCAGCGGGTCCAGCGAATCGAGCGCGACTACGAGCGCGGACTCATCACGGAGGACGAACGGCACGAGCAGATCATCGAGATCTGGACGGAGGCGACCGAGACGGTTGCCGACGCCATGCAGGAGACGATGTTCGAGCTGAACCCGATCTACATGATGGCCAATTCGGGCGCTCGTGGATCGATCAAGCAGATCCGCCAGCTCGCGGGTATGCGCGGCCTCATGGCCAACCCGAAGGGTGAGATCATCGAGCGGCCGATCAAGGCCAACTTCATGGAAGGCCTCTCGGTCCTCGAGTACTTCATCTCGACTCACGGCGCCCGCAAGGGCCTCGCCGACACGGCGCTCCGCACGGCGGACTCCGGCTACCTCACGCGACGGCTCGTCGACGTCTCGCAGGACGTCATCGTCCGCGACGAGGACTGCAAGACCGACGATTACATCAAGCTTCCGCTCGTCACACCCGACGGGCTGAACCGCTCGCTCACCGGCCGGATCCTGGCCGAGAGCGTGATGAAGCCGCTCAAGGACGGGAGGCCGGGCAAGACCGCGCTCCTCTCGGCCGGAGACCTCGTCACCATGCAGGAGCTCCGGCACCTGCAGACCGAGCTCGGCGAGCACGCCGACACGTTCGTCGTCCCGGTCCGCTCCGTGCTCAAGTGCAAGAGCGAGCACGGGGTTTGCATGCGCTGCTACGGCATCTTCCTGGCGACGGGCGAGATGTGCGAGGTCGGCGACGCGGTCGGCATCATCGCCGCGCAGTCGATCGGCGAGCCGGGCACGCAGCTCACGATGCGGACGTTCCACACGGGCGGCGTCGCGGGCGCAGACATCACGCACGGCCTCCCGCGCGTCGTCGAGATCTTCGAGGCCCGAAACCCGAAGGGCGCGGCGAAACTCTCCGAGATCGCCGGCAAGATCGACATCGAGGAGACCGACCGCGGCCCCAAGGTGATTGTCCAGCCGGTCGAGCTCGGCGAGGACGGCGAGCTTCCAGCCGCGAAGGAGTACGCGCTCCCGCGGCGCTCGCGGCTCCTCGTCACCAAGGGCCACGCCGTTGAGCCGGGCGATCCGCTCCACGAGGGCTCCCTCGCGCCCACCGAGCTCCTCGCTTTCCACTCGAAGTCTGGCAAGGGCTCGACACCGACCGAGGTCTACCTCGTCGGCGAGGTCCAGAAGGTCTACAAGTCGCAGGGCGTCGACATCCACGACAAGCACATCGAGCTGATCGTGCGTCAGATGCTCAAGAAGGTTCGCGTCGAGAACGCGGGCGAGACCGACCTCCTCCCGGGCCAGCTCGTGGACAAAGTCGTCCTCGACCGCGAGAACGCGCGCATGCGCGAGGTCAAGGGCAAGAAGAAGAAGGAAGAGGCGACCTTCGAGCCTCTGATCCTCGGGATCACCAAGGCGTCGCTCGCGACCGAGTCGTTCCTGTCCGCTGCCTCCTTCCAGGAGACGACGAAGGTGCTGACGGACGCGTCGATCGAAGGCAAGGTCGACCACCTGCTCGGCCTGAAGGAGAACGTGATCATTGGCAAGCTGATCCCGGCCGCGACGGGTCTCAAGAAGTACCGAAACATCGAGATCCGGCCGACCGAGAAGATCCCGGCGTCGGCCTACACCCGGCCGGCGACCGAGGAGCAGCTACTGGCTGCGCTCGAGGAGATCGGCTCGGACGGCGACGGAACGGGGCTCCTCGATGTGGATCTGACCTTCGGCGGCGCGCCCGTCGACGGCGAGCCGACCGATCTCACCGCCCTCGAGGCCGAGGAGATCCCCGAGGTCGACTCCCCGCTCGACGACGAGAAATAGGAGCATGGGGCGGGGCGAAGGCCGCGCCCCATGCCGTTAACCAGTAGGGGCCGGTCATGACCGCCCGCGCGCCCCCAGTGTGGTGATGAGCGAGCGAAGCCTCGCCTGCGCGCCCAAGCAAGGCCCAGAGCCGGTCCCGGGGGCCCTGTTCCACACTTTCCACAGGCTCCTGGGGAGGAATGCCCTCCAGCTGTGAGCCATATCTTGTCGAAATCCGCACGGTGGTGACGGTCCCAGGGACAGTCACCAACTTGACAAGCAGGCGGTTCTGGGTCTAGCCGCTCGCGCCCCGGTCGGCCGCGACGGATTGGCCCTTGCCCGTCTCCTTCGCACGGAAGAGGGCCTCGTCGGATCGCTCGAAGAACGAGACCGCGTCGTCCTCCGGCGCGAGCTCGGCAATGCCGGCGGAGAGATGGAGACGGTTCGCCGGTCCGGTGGCGCGCGTCGAGACCGCAAACTGGAGCCGGCGATAGAGCTGCTCGGCGTCTGCGACCGTCGACTCCGGGAGGATCACGGCGAACTCGTCGCCGCCGACGCGACAGGCGATGTCGGCTCCGCGTACGACTGAGCGAACCCGTTCGGCGAGCTGCGCGAGCACGGCGTCGCCGGCCAGGTGCCCTATCCGCTCGTTGATCGCCTTGAAGTCGTCGATGTCGAACACGACGAGCGCGAGCCGGCGGTCGTACCGCTGCGCGCGCGCCACCTCGCGCGCGAGCGTGTCGTGAAAGTACCGGCGGTTGTGCAGACTCGTGAGTGCGTCGAGGTCGGCGAGCTTCCGCGCCTCACGGAAGCGCCGCGCGTTCTCGATCGCGGGGCCCGAGCTCGCCGCGACATCCTCGAGGACCGCGATTTCCTCCTCGGAGGGCTCCCGGTCGGACCCGCGCCAGAAGACGGTCATCACCCCGATCTCCTTCTCGGCCTCGCTTCTGAGCGGCACGACGAGGCCACCGCGGATGAGCTCGCCCTCGCCTTCGCTCTGCTCGGGCGTGTAGCGGTACGAGATCGAAACCGCACGCGGCTCCTGGCCGTCCGGCGGGCCGGCGATCGGTTGGCAGGCCGCTTCCTCCGCCGTCATCTCGAGGGTCGCGATCACAGGGCTCCCTTCCTCCTGTGGGACGAGAATCATCGCCGCATCGACGAGCGGGAGCGCTGCGGCGGCCTCGAGCGCGCGGGAAAGGACGCCGTCCAAATCGATTGTCGAGCCGATCGCGGAGAGCTGGCGCGACCGCCGGCTCTCGTCCTGCGCCCGCTCGAGCTCGCGCGCGAGATCGTTCAGCATCGCCTCGAACCGCGCATTCGACTCGGCGAGCATGAGC
>JACCYG010000348.1 GCA_013696595.1 Actinomycetota bacterium
GCACATCGCAACCGTGAAGACATTCGACCCGCCCCTCCACGACCTCGAAGGCAGGCGCTTTGCGGGCGCGCGCCGCCGCGGCAAGCACTTCCTCTTCCCGACCGACGACGGTGAGCTCGTTCTTCATGTCCACCTCATGTCCGCAGGACGCCTCTCGCACGTCGTGCCAGGAGGAAAACGTCCGAAGGCTCCCGCGTTTCAACTGGAGTTCGAGGACGGAAGCGCACTCGTCCTCACCGAAGCGGGCGCGAAGAAGCGGGCGAAGGTCGGCCTCTACCGGCCCGACGAGCTCGAGGCCGAGCTCGCGCACCTAGGGCCGGAGGCAGTGGGACTTGGAGCCGAGCGGTTGGGCGAGATCCTCAGCGCGGACTCGCGCCGCCTGCACGCGCTCCTGCGCGACCAGCGCGCCCTCGCCGGCATCGGCCGCGCGTGGGTGAACGAGATCCTGCACCGCGCCCGGCTCTCGCCCTACATGCTCTCGACCGACCTGTCCCCGGATCAGGTCGGTGAGCTCGCCCGCGTGATCGACGAGACGCTCACCGAAGGGCTCGCGCTCCGCGAGGCGGGCGCGAACGACAAGAAGGCCTACCGGATCCACAATCGTCTCGGCCAACCGTGCCCGGCCTGTGGAGCGCCGATCGCCCGCATCGACTTCGAGGAGCACACCGTCTTCTACTGCCCGGAGTGCCAGACCGGCGGGCGCGTGCTCAAGGATCGGCGCCTGTCACGGCTCCTTCGCTGAAGAAGATCATTGCTCCAGCTCGGCCTAGCCGGACGCGGGAAGCCGGATGCGAAGGCGATCGCCCTCGACGTCGATCGACCCGCCCAGCGACCTGACGAGCTCGACCGCGGCGGCCGCCCCGAGCTCGCGGAATTCCTCCCCGGTCACGACCGGCGCCGAGGCGTCCGTGACCGGCGAGATCGTGAGAGTCGGGCCGGACACCTCGAGCTCCACGGATTCGAGGCCTGCGTGGCGCCGGGCGGCGCGCGCGAGCTGGCGGATCGCCCGTTGCGTAGCCTCGGGCTCGACCCGGATCGACGCGCCCACGCCGGAAACCGCAACGGTTCCCTCCTCGAGGTCGTGGGCGGCGAGACGCGCGAGCTCGAGCGAATCGACTTCCACGAGCGTCGGCTGGTAGCGGCCTGCCTCGATCCGTGCCACGAGCCCGAGCTCGTCCAGGAGCTCTGCAAGCTGCTGCGACGCGGCCTCGATGATCTCGACGTAGCGAGGCGCCGGATCAGCGAGCTCCGTGCGCGCAAGCGTCCGCGCGAACCCGTGCACGGTCGCGAGCGGGGTGCGCAGGTCGTGGCAAGCGAGCGAGACGAGGCGTGGGAAGCGCGAGTCCTGGGCCATCGGGAGGGTGCTACGTTTGCCCTGTGGACGAGAGACTAACGGCCGCGCCCGACCTCCAGGCATCGCCGCCCGACGTCCGGCTCGGGCTGTCGCGCGTCGGCGTGACTGGAGTCCAGAAGGCCGTTCGGATGCAGCATGGAGGCCAGGATGCGCTCGTGTCCGCCGAGATCGACTGCTTCGTCGACCTCGACCCGGCGCAGAAGGGCGTGCACATGTCGCGCTTCCCCGAGCTCTTCGGGGAGGCGATCGACGAGCTTGTGATCGGCGAGAAGCTCCTCGTCGAGGTCCTCGCCGAGCACATCGCCAGCCACATCGTCGATCGCCAGCAGGCCTGCCGCGCCGAGGTGACGATCCGCGCGAGGTACCCGATCGAGCGCCTGACGCCCGTGACGGGCATGGAGACGCAGGAGCTCGTGACACTGATCGGTATTGCAGCCGCGACGCCGACGGAATCTCGCCGTGTCGTCGGCGTTGAGGCGACAGGCATCAACGCGTGCCCGTGCGCGCAAGGGCTCGTGCGCGAGCGAGCGGCGGAGCGACTCGGCGACGCAGGTTTCGCCGACGCGGACATCGAGCAGATTCTCGAGCTCGTCCCGATCGCGACGCACAACCAGCGCGGGCGCGGGCTCCTCTACCTCGGCACGGGGCTCCGCCTGGACGCGCAGGATCTCGTCGGGCTCGTGGAGCGCTCAATGAGCTCGCCGATCTACGAGTTGCTCAAGCGGCCGGACGAGCTCTTCGTCGTCGAGCACGCCCACCTTGCGCCTCGATTCGTCGAGGATTCCGTTCGCCTCATGGTCAAGCACGCGCTCGACGAGTACGACGAGCTCGAAGAGGACGATTTCATCCTCGCGCGCCAGATCAACTTCGAGACCATCCACAACCACGAAGTCCTCGCCGAGCGGTACGGAAAGGTGGGCGAGTTCCGCCGTGAGCTCTCCACCGGCGAGCACTCGGCGCACCACACCGAGCTCCGCGAGTGGCTCGCTCTAACTTCGGGCTAGCGCCTCGACTACGCGGTCGCGGCTCGCGCGACTCCACGGCCAGAGCTCGGAGCACCACGGACGAAGCACGGGACTCGAGCCGTAGACGAGCAGCACGAGCATCGCGGCGTAGATCGGCAGGTGGCCGAGGAGCTCGATCGTCCCGAAGAAGTACAGCGTTACGTTGAACGGGATGCCGGCGGCGAGCACGATGAGCTGCGGCAGGGCACCGCTCAGGATGAGAAGCCCGAAGAGGACTTCGATCGCGCCGGCGATGCGAACAAACTCCAGGTCACCGACGGGCAGGCCGACCGCCTCGGCGACGTTGAAGTCGACGCCGCTTGCATCCGTGAACGTGAGCGCGAGGTCCGGGTTCGCAAGCTTCTCCGCGAACGCGACGGCGATCAGCGCGACTCCGACGGCGACGCGCAGCACCCAGATCGCCTGACCAAGTCGCTCTTCAGAAGGCTCACTGGTCCGGCCGCGCTCCTCGTCAGCAGACCACCGGCCGCCTCCCGTCAGGACGAGGAAGAGGGCGAGTCCGAGGAGGTCGATCCGCTGAAGCACGGGCCCGAAGCCGTAGACCGCGATGCCAATGGGTCCGGCGGCGACGAGCAGCAGCGCGCCGGGCCGCGTCCGCCATCCAGTGACGAGCAGGACGGCCGTAACGGCCATGACAAGGCCGAGGACGACGCCGCCTAGTGTCAGGCCGAGCTCCATCGTCGGCGCGAGGTAGTACCCGGCCGAGAGAAGCCCGACGAGCGAGACGGCCAGGTGGATACGGACGGCGAACGGCATCCATGGGACGAGTCGAGCGGGAAGCGACAGCGTGACCCCCGGCCTGAAATCGGCGAGGACGCGAACGGCGAGCGTGAGCACGACGGCGCCGGCGAGCAGGCCAAGCGTCGCAGGCTCCGTCGCGAACGACCAATCGCGATCGTGCGCCCGGTCGACGAACCAGAGCTCGTGTCCAAACGGCGCTCTCATCGGCGGCCATTGTGCCGCGGCCGCGTTGGGTCAGGCGCAGGTCTCCGGACGGAAGGACTGGCGCGCGGGCACGAAGCGCACGTCGCCGCCGGACGAGCCGGCGAAGTGGGCGCTGTCGCGGTCGACGAGCGTCATCGTCCCGCGCTCGATCGACGCCCAGTTTGGAGGTGGGTCGGTGGGCCGGCCGGGCACCCAATAGCGTCCGTCGAAATAGGCCCATTCGACCCCGCAGTGCGTGAGGAGGTCGAAGGCGTATCGCTTGTCCGCCTCGACGCCGGCGGCGCACGGGACCTCGACGACGTCGGGCCCGCACACACGTGCAGGATCGTTCTCCTGACGAAGGTTTGTGCAGCCAGTGAGCGTTAGGACGGCCACTGTCAGGACGAAGAGCCTCATGACCCTCTGACCGAGACAGGGCGCCCGGAGTTCCCGGCCACCACCTCGGCGATCCTGACCTATGCGCGCGCGACCGCGCGCTTACGAAGCTTGAACCGATTCTCGGTGCCGGCCCGAAGGCGCCTGATGTTCGCCCGGTGGAGGACGATGACCGCAGCCGCGCCTGCGACCGTGAAAGCCAGCACAGGGATGGAGGCGCCGAAGAGGAGCGCGAAGAGAGGAAGCGCCACGGCGGCGAACAGCGACGCGACGGACGCGTACCGCGTCAGCAAGAAGATCCCGATCCAACCGCCTGCAGCCGAGAGCGTCGCAAGGAACGCGACCGCGAGCCCGACGCCCCCCGTCGTGGCAACGGTCTTTCCGC
>JACCYG010000107.1 GCA_013696595.1 Actinomycetota bacterium
CCTAGAGCGGGATGTTCCCGTGCTTGCGCGGCGGGCGCTTCTCGCGCTTCGTGAGCGCCGTCTCGAGCGCGTCGCAGAGCACGGGGCGCGTGCGGCGCGGTTCGATCACGTCGTCCACGTAGCCACGTTCGGCCGCCAGATAGGGATTCGCGAACTGGGCTCGGTAGTCGGCGATGAGCTCGGCCCGACGAGCCTCGGGATCGTCCGCCTCCTCGATCTCCTTGCGAAAGACGATGTTCACTGCGCCCTCGGGCCCCATGACGGCGACCTCGGCAGTCGGCCACGCGAAGTTGAAGTCCGAACGGATGTGCTTCGAGCTCATCACGTCGTACGCGCCTCCATACGCCTTGCGCGTGATCACCGCGAGCTTCGGCACGGTGGCCTCGCAGTAGGCGAACAGGAGCTTGGCCCCGTGGCGGATGATTCCGCCCCACTCCTGCGCGGTGCCGGGGAGGAACCCGGGGACGTCGACGAACGTGACGAGCGGGATGTTGAAGGCATCGCAGAAGCGAACGAACCGTGCGCCTTTAACCGACGAGTCGATGTCGAGCGTGCCCGCGAGCGCAGCCGGGTTGTTGGCAACGACGCCGACCGGCCGCCCGGCGAGCCGCGCAAAGCCGCACAGGATGTTCTCCGCCCAGAGCTCGTGCACCTCGAGGAAATCGCCGTCGTCCACGGCGCGGCCGATCACGTCGCGCATGTCGTACGGCTTGGTCGGGTTGTCGGGGATGATCCGGTCGAGCTCCGCGTCCTCGCGATCCGGCCGGTCGGCCGGCTCGAAGTACGGCGGCGGGTCGACGTTGTTCTGCGGGAGGAAAGACAGGAGGTAGCGCGCGTCCTCGAGGAGCGCGTCCTCGTTCGCGGCTGTGAAGTGCGCGACGCCGGACTTCGACGCGTGAGTCGCCGCGCCACCCAGCTCTTCGAAGGTGACCTCCTCGCCGGTCACGGTCTTCACCACCTCGGGCCCGGTGATGAACATGTACGAGGTCTCCCTGACCATGAGCACGAAGTCCGTCATCGCCGGCGAGTAGACCGCGCCGCCGGCGGTCGGCCCCATGACGAGGCTGATCTGCGGGATGACGCCGGAGGCCTGGACGTTGCGCCAGAAGATCTCTGCGTAGCCGCCGAGCGACACCACACCTTCCTGGATCCGCGCGCCGCCGGAGTCGTTGATGCCGATCACAGGGCAGCCGTACCTGAGCGCGAGGTCCATGACCTTGCAGATCTTCTCGGCGAAGGCCTCCGAAAGCGTCCCGCCGAAGACCGTGAAGTCCTGGGAGAACACGAAGACCCTGCGACCGAGGATCGTCCCAGAGCCGGTGACGACGGCGTCCCCGTAGGGCCGCTTCTCCACGAGATGAGGGCTCCGGTGGCGGACGAACCGATCGAGCTCGACGAAGCTCCCGGGGTCGAGGAGCTTCTCGAGGCGCTCTCGCGCGAGTAGCTTCCCACGCTCGCGCTGGCGCGCGACGGCCTTCTCGTCGCCGGGATGAAGCGCTTCTTCGCGCAGGCGCTCGAGCTCTCCGAGCTTGTCCGCGGTTCCCGGCTCCGAGTGTTCCTTCGGCTCTTCGGTCTTCGCCACAGCCGGAGCCTAGAGGCCCTCAGGCGGCAGAGAGAAGATGGGCCGAAGGATGATCTCGCCGTCCCGAAGCTCGGTCACGGCACCGAGCTTAACCCCGTGACCATTTCGACACCTCTTGCGCACGATTTGGACGACGTCTGCTAAGCGTCGCAGGCGCGAGAACGTACGAACTACGGGGAACGTTGCGCGTCGTACTCGCCGAACTCCTCACGCAGGACGCCGCAGATCTCGCCTACCGTGCACCGCGCCGCCAGCGCGTCGCGCATGGGATACAGCAGGTTGTCGCTCCCGCGCGCGGTCTCGCGGACACGCGCGAGCGCACCGTCGGCCTCCCCGGCGTCACGCTCGGCGCGCACCCGCTCCGTACGCTCGACCTGGCGCCGCTCGGTCTCCGCGTCTAGGCGGTGGAGCTCGACGTCCTCCTCCTGCCCCTCCGCGTAGCGGTTGACTCCGACGACGACCCTCTCGCCCGCAGCGACCGCCCGCTCGTGCTGGAACGCCGCCTCGTCGATCTCGCGCTGGACGAAGCCCTGCTCGATCGCCCCAACGGCTCCGCCGAGGTCGTCGATTCGCTCGATCAGCTCCCAGGCCCGCTCCTCGAGCTCACGCGTGAGCGCCTCCAGGAAGTACGCGCCCCCCAGCGGATCGGCCGTATCGGTCCCTCCGGCCTCGTGCGCGATGATCTGCTGCGTGCGCAGGGCGATCCGCGCCGAGCGCTCCGTCGGCAGCGCGAGCGCCTCGTCGTACGAGTTCGTGTGGATCGACTGAGCGCCCCCGCAAGCCGCGGCGAGCGCCTGAATCGCGACGCGCACGACGTTGTTCTCCGGCTGCTGCGCCGTAAGGGTCGAGCCGCCGGTCTGCGCGTGGAACCGAAGCGCCAGGGCGCGCTCTTTCGTCGCGCCGAATCGCTCACTCATGATGCGAGCCCACAGGCCTCGGGCGGCGCGGAACTTCGCCACCTCCTGGAAAAAATGGTTGTGGGCATTGAAGAAGAAGGAAAGGCGTGCGCCGAACTCGTCCGGCGAGAGGCCCGCCGCGACGGCCGCGCCGCAGTAGGCGATCCCGTTCGCGAGCGTGAACGCGAGCTCCTGCACCGCCGTCGAGCCGGCCTCGCGGATGTGGTAGCCCGAGATCGAGATCGTGTTCCACCTCGGCAGCCGCTCGTCGCAGTAGGCGAAGAGGTCGGTCGTGATCCGCATCGAGGGCTTGGGCGGAAAGATGTAGTTCCCGCGGGCGATGTACTCCTTGAGGATGTCGTTCTGCACCGTCCCGCGCAGCTGCTCGCCCGGCGTGCCCTGTTTCTCGGCGACGAGCTCGTAGAGGAGAAGCAGGAGCGCCGCCGGCGCGTTGATCGTCATCGACGTCGACACCTGGGCGAGCGGGATCGCTTCGAAAAGCGTCTCCATGTCGGCGAGCGAGTCGATGGCGACGCCGGTCCGTCCCACCTCCCCGAGCGCGCGCGGGTCGTCGGAGTCGTAGCCGAGCTGGGTGGGGAGGTCGAAGGCGACCGAGAGGCCGGTCTGGCCACGCTCGAGGAGATAGCGGAACCGAGCGTTCGTCTCCTCGGCCGAGGCGAAGCCTGCGTACTGGCGGATTGTCCAGGGCCGCCCGCGATACATGTCCCGGTAAGGCCCGCGCGTGAAGGGGAAGTCGCCCGGTGCCTCGAGCTCGAGGCCCGCGACGTCGCCTGCGTCGTAGACCGGCTTGATCTCGATCCCGGAATCGGTCTCGCGCCGATCTTCGGTCGTAGCCACGAGCTAATCGTACGCGGCGGGTGGCGAATTCCGTTTTCCGGGGAACATCAGCGGTATGCCAAAGAAGCCGAATGAAACGAGCCCAGAGCAGATCGAGGTCGACGACGGCTCGCTCCTGCCTGATCGCGAGGTCATGTCGATACTTCCGGTCGAGCCGACGGGGACGTACCCGGACCTCAGCGCGGCCGGCCCGACGCCGGACGCCTCGGCGGCGGGACCCGGTGCGGGCGTTGCTCAGGACGCTTCCGGCCTGGCCGGCACGTCCGGCGACGCTTCGGCTAGCGGCGAGGAGAGCGGCACCTCGGAGGACCGCAGCGAGACGATCACCCAGAGCGACAGCGCGTCCGCCGGCTCGTAGACGACTACCCTGCGGGCGTGCGAGCCCGCGTGAAGCTCTTCGCCGCCCTGCGCGAGCAGGCGGGCGCGGCCGAGCGCGAGATCGAGTTGCCGGCCGACGCGCGCGTGAGCGACGTCTGGGCGGCCCTCGGCCTCGGCGCTGAGCCGGATGGCCTTCTCTACGCCGTGAACCGGGAGTACGCCCCGCGCGAGCGAGCGCTCGCCGATGGGGACGAGGTCGCCCTGATCCCACCGGTCTCGGGCGGCGCGTTCCGTCTCACCGAGGAGCCCATCGACCTGAACGCCGTCGTCGCGGAGGTCGCCGACGAACGGGCGGGCGCAATTGTGACGTTCTCCGGGACCACACGCGTCGAGTCACGCGGCCGAAGCGTCCTCCACCTCGACTACGAGGCGTACCCGGGGATGACCGAGCAGGTCATCGACGAGATCGCCGGCGAGCTGAAATCGAAGTACGACCTCTGCGAGGTGGCGATCACACACCGGATCGGCCGGGTCGGAATCGGCGAGACGAGTGTCGCGATCGCCGTCTCGGCCCCGCACCGCCACGACGCCCTCGCGGCCTGCCACGAAGCCATCGACGAGCTCAAGGAACGAGTGCCGCTCTGGAAGAAGGAGGTCTACGAAGGCGGCGAGGAGTGGATCGGCCGCGGATCCTGACCTTCAGTCCGCGTAGGCGACGTACGCCCTTACTCTTCGATCACCCCGAGGTGAGGCGAACGGCCGCGGCTACCATGAGACGGTGAGCCAGCAGCAACAGACCGAGCCGTACACGGCGCCCGAGCCGGAGGATTACGACTACCGCGGCTACGAGCCGATTCAGCCGAAGAGCCGCTGGCGCGAGCTTCTCGGCAAGGTCTGGGCGCCGCTCGCCGCGCTGGGCTTCCTCGTTTGGAAGTTCAAGGCGCTCGCGCTCGCGGTCTTCAAGTTCAAGATCTTCGCGACGTCGGCCTCGATGCTCGTCTCGATCGGCGCCTACACCCTCCTCTGGGGCTGGAGGTTCGCCGTCGGCTTCGTCCTTCTCCTCCTCGTGCACGAGATGGGCCACGTGATCGAGCTCCGCCGTCAGGGCGTGCCCGCGTCGGCGCCGCTCTTCATCCCATTCCTCGGCGCGGTCGTCGGGATGAAGCAGATGCCGAAGGACGCCTGGAAGGAGGCGCAGGTCGCGCTCGCCGGCCCGATCCTCGGAAGCCTCGGCGCCGCTGCTGTCTGGATCGCGGGCGAGGCGATCGACTCTGATCTCCTGATCGCGATCGCGTTCGTCGGCTTCTTCCTGAACCTCTTCAACCTGCTCCCGATCGTGCCGCTCGACGGCGGCCGTGCCGTCGCGGCCCTCCACCCCGCCTTCTGGGCGGTCGGCCTCGCGGGCCTCGTCGTCCTCACGTTCGTCGCTCCGAACCCGATCCTCATCATCATCCTCCTCCTCGGCGGCCTCGAGCTCTGGCACCGCTGGCGCGCGCGCAACGAGCCCGGGGGAAGGGAGTACTACCGCGTGAAGCCGTGGCAGCGCGCCGCGGTTGCGGTCACCTACATCGGTCTCGCCGCTCTCCTGGCCGTCGCGATGAGCGCGACGTTCGTCGAACGCTCGATCTAGTGGCCCGCCACTGATGGAAGACCGACAGATCCTCGAGCGCTACGACCGCGCCGAGCGGCTCCATGCCGCCCGGATCGGTGAAGAGTTCTACGAGGGCTTTCGCACGGTGGACGAAGTGCCGAGCCCGACCGTCTCGATGTTCGGCTCGGCGCGGGTGGGCGAGGACCACCCGGCCTACAAAGCGGCCCGCGAGGTCGCGCGCCTGTTCGCGGAAGCCGGCTGGGCCGTTGTCACCGGCGGCGGGCCGGGCTGCATGGAGGCGGCGAACCGCGGCGCGAAGGAAGGCGGTGGCGTGTCGGTCGGGTTCAACATCGACCTCCCGCACGAGCAGTACGCGAACCCGTACCTCGACATCTCGCTCACGTTCCGCCACTTCTACGCGCGCAAGACGATGTTCGTGAAGGCGGCGGAGGCGTTCGTCATCTTCCCGGGCGGGTTCGGGACGCTCGACGAGCTCTTCGAGTCGCTCACGTTGATCCAGACCGGAAAGATCCTCGACTTCCCCGTCGTCCTCTTCGACTCGACCTACTGGAGCCCGCTCCTCGAGTGGATCAAGGACACGCTCGTCGCGCAGGGGATGGTATCCCCCGACGACGTCGAGCTCCTGTTCCTCACGGACGCCCCGGCCGAAGCCGTCGCGACGGTGATCGACCGCCACGAGCGCCGCGAGGCCGAGACGCCCGCCGAGCCGGCTAAGGCCGACGCGCAGTAACCCGCTCTATGAGGCGCCAGGTGGCCGGTAGAAGCGCCGCTGCGAGCCAGAGCTTCGCGAGGTCGCCGACGACGAACGGGTAGAGCCCGTTCTCGAACGTCTTCTGCCAGCCGAGATCGGCCACGTGCGCGAGCCACGGGAGGCCGAACGCGTAGATGACCACGCTGCCGATCAGCATCGCGCTCAGCGCAGAAGAGAAGCGGCGATCCCAGCGGAGCTCCGCGAGCCAGCCCGTCACGGCCGCCGCGACGACGAACCCGACGAGGTACCCGCCGGTCGCCCCGCTCACGATCTCCCAGCCTTCCTCCCCGCCCGAGTACACGGGCGCGCCCACGAGGCCAGCGGCGAAATAGAGCGCGAGGCTCGCGGTTCCGCGGAGGGCGCCGAGCGACGCGCCGACGAGGAGGACGGCAAACGTCTGGCCCGTGATCGGAACCGGCGTGAAGCCGAGGTGGATCTCGAGCTGGGCGGCGAGGGCCACAAGCGCCGCCCCGCCCAGGACGAGGACCGCGTTGGCAAGCGCGCCGGCGCGCGGGAAGACCGCCACTCGCAGGGTTGCCGCATCCGCTCTCACGCGGCGATCCTAACGCCCCGGGCCCGTGCGACCTATCCCGTGGGAAGAGTGAAGTACGGGCCCGGAGGGGTCGATCCCGGCCCGTACACCGCGGTCGGGTTCTCGGGCGTGTAGCGCGTGAAGAACTTGTCCTTGCGCAGCACCGACCCGCGCTCGTAGACCGTCCGGTACACCGTGACGTCGAACCCCGAGCCGCCGCCGCCGGTCGTCCGGACGGAGCCGGCCGGGGCGCTCGGGTCGATCGCATACTGGAGCTGAGGCGAGGTGTAGTTCGTTGGCTCGCTCGTCGTCGAGACCACGCGGCGCCCCTGCCTCGTACCGTAGAAGCTGACCGTGAACGTCGCGGTCGTCCCGCTCGCCTTGATCAGGATCGCGTGGTCGAGGTCGTTCTTGAAGACGAGGTCGGGCCCGCCCCAGGAGACCGCGGCGTCGCGCCCCGTCGGGTAGTGGCTGATGTAGAAGGAGTGGTTCTTGCGCTTCGAGATCGGTAGGCCCGCCTCGAACGCGGCGTTGAAGATCGTCGTCGCCGTCTGGCAGACACCGCCGCCGATGGATGGAATGAGTACGCCGCCGAAGATCATCATCCCCTCGCGGAACCCGCGCTCGGGCGTCCGGGGGCCCATGACCTTGTTGAAGGAGAACTTCTGGCCGGGCTTCAAGATCGTCCCATCCAGGTAGCGGCCGAGGAGCTGCACGTTCCAGATCCGGTTCGACGACGAGGGGCCCATCTCCGTCGTGAATGTCGAGATCCGGTGCCGGATCCCGAGGGCCCTCGCTTCGCGCGTGGTCAGCGCGGCCTGCCGTTTCGTCAGGCCGATCGCCGCGGCACGCGACCCGCCGTCCATGGTCGCGACGGCCAGAATCGCCCCCGCCGCCTTGCGCACGGCGACCTGCGTGCCCGGCCGTGCGGGGACGACGCGAACGCGCTTTCCCTTCACGCGGAAGCTCGCGTCGACAGGATCCCTGACGTCGCCCAAAACCAGGGGCGCAAGCGCCGCGGTAAGCGGCTCGTCCGCGAGAACGACCCCATAGCCGTCGGCACGTTGCGCGAACCGCACCGCCTTCGCGAGCTCGGAGGGCTCCAGGGCCCCCACGGTCTCACCCCGGAACGTGATCTCGATCGGAGCGGAGAGGAGCGCCTCCGCCTCGGCCGCTGCACGCTCAGCCTCGCCGGTCATGACGCCCGGCCGCTGCGCGACGAGACCGACCGTCACGCTCTCGCGACCGGCGAGGGCCGCCGCGCGGATCAAATCCGCGACGACCGACTCCTCCACGGTCGAGCCTAAGCGGGCGGGGTGAACGACCGGCTCGAGACCGGCCAGCTCGACGCGGGCGGCCACCGGGTCGCGTCGGATTCGGGCGAGGCGCTCGACGAGGGTGGCGCGTCCGTCCGCCCGCAGCGTCAGGACCGGGTCCACATCGCGTTCGAGCGGGAATGGAAGAGCGAGCGCAAGCGCTTGGGACCAGAACGAGTCGCGGGCCGCGGCGTAGGCGCGCTCCTCCGTCGCAGCCGCGTCGAGCACGAAAAGATCGCTTGCCCGCATGGTGAAGCTCTCGGCGCCCGCCTTCACCGTGACCGGTTCCGCAAGCCGGCTCCCTACGATCGACGCGACGCGCGCCCGCGCGTCGGTCCGGTCGAGCCCTCCGAGCTCGATGTCTGCGATGCTGACGCCGGGGAGCACGGAGCTTCGGTACACGACCGCCCGCGTGACGACGACCGAGGCCGCGGCGAGTGCGAGGGCGGAAGCCACGGCCACCGCGATGGCGAGGCGCCGCCAATGGCGCGCGGGGCGAAATATCCCGGCTTCGATGTCAGTCATCGGAAATCAGAGGGTAGCTGGGCAGTCGGCTCACTATCATTTTCCCCATGGCGGCCAAAAATCCGCTTCGCGAGCTGCCTTCCATCGACACGCTCCTCGCCGACAAGCGAGTGCAGGAGGCCGCGGAGCGCCATGGCCGTGAGCCCGTCCTCGTCGCCGCGCGCCGTGCGCTCGAGCATGCGCGCGAGGAGATCC
>JACCYG010000124.1 GCA_013696595.1 Actinomycetota bacterium
ACGAGTACCTTGGCCGCATGGCGACGAAGGCGGCAACGGCGTGGGGCGAGGCGGCGGTCCTCGAGGAGATCACCGTTCCGCAACGAGCGGGCGACAAGCGATTTGCCTCGGTCGTGCAGCTCCTCGAGGGCGAGAAGGGCGAGCGGCTCGTTCGCTTTGCCTACACGACCGATGGAACCGCGCGCCGCGGTCCGGTGACGTTTCGCGCGCGCGACCTCGAGCGGCTGCGCGCGGCGCTCGCGGAGCAGCCCGGGCTCGCGGACGCGCTTGGATTCTCGGCTCCTCCCGGAGGTGCGACTCGGGCCTAGGAGCCTCGAGACAAGCTTCCGAGCGCGGGGCTTCGCGGTTACGCGTGCGCGAGCGTTCGATCTCGCGCGGCGTCGATGAACGACGCCAGAACGAGCGCGCCGTCCCCCGAGCCGAGAAGAGGGTCGACCGCGTGCTCGGGATGCGGCATGAGCCCCATCACGTTCCCGTCGGCGTTCACGACCCCCGCGACGTCGGCGACGGAGCCGTTCGGATTGCCGCCCTCCGCGTAGCGGAGGACGATCTGGTCGTTCTCCTCGACCTCCGAAAGCAGTTCCGGCGTGGCGAACCAGCAGCCGTCACCGTGCTTGACCGGAATCGTCAAGAGCTGTCCCTGCTCGCAGCGTGCGGTGAACGGCGTATCGGCCCGCTCCACTCGCACGCGGAGATCGCGGCAGACGAACGAGAGCGACGTGTTCGGACGCAGCGCGCCGGGGAGAAGCCCCGCCTCGCACAGCACCTGGAAGCCGTTGCAGATTCCGAGCACGAGCCCTCCGCCGACGGCGAAATCGGCCACAGCCCGCATCGCGGGGGCGAAACGCGCGATCGCACCCGCTCGCAGGTAGTCGCCGTACGAAAAGCCCCCGGGCAGGACGACGGCGTCGACGGCGGGCAGCTCCGCGTCGGCGTACCAGACCATCTTGACCTCCGCGCCGAGCGCGGTGAGCGACCAGGCAGCGTCACGATCGTCGTTCGAGCCGGGGAAGACGACGACGCCGACCCGCGGGCGGATCTCGCTCACGCGTCGTCCCCCACGTCGATCTCGTAGCTCTCGATCAGCGGGTTCGCGAGGAGCCGCTCGCACATCAATTCGACTTCGGCGCGCGCGGCGTCCGCGTCCTTCGCGTCGATCTCGAGGTCGATCACGCGACCCACCCGCGCGTCGTCCACGGGAAACCCGAGCTGGCGGAGCGAGCTTTCGACCGCCTGGCCCTGCGGGTCGAGGATGCCCTCCTTCGGCCTGACGAGGACCGTCGCTCTCACCGCAGCACCGACGATGGGTCGTCGAGGTAATCGTCGAAGGAGACCTCGGTCAGGCGCTCGAACGCCTCGACGTAACGCGCCCGCGTTCCCTCGACCACGTCGGCCGGGAGCTCGGGCCCGGGTGCCGTCTTGTTCCAGCCGAGCGACTCGCAGTAGTCGCGCACGTATTGCTTGTCGAATGACGTCTGCGTGCGTCCCGGTGAATATTCATCGGCCGGCCAGAATCGCGAGGAGTCGGGGGTAAGCGCCTCGTCGCCCAGGACGAGCCGGTCGTCCGCGTCGAGCCCGAACTCGAACTTCGTGTCCGCGAGGATGATCCCGCGCGCGGCAGCATGATCGGCGCCGTGGCTGTAGAGCTCGATCGCAACCCGCTCGACCTCCTCGAGCCGTTCGGGCCCGACGAGCTCCGCAGCCTGGTCGCGGTCGATGTTCTCGTCGTGGCCTACCTGCGCCTTGGTCGCGGGCGTGAAGATCGGCTCCGGCAGCCGCGCTGAATCCTCGAGGCCTGCGGGCAGCGGATGGCCCGACGTCGATCCGGTCCGCTCGTAGTCTTTCCATCCCGACCCCGCGAGGTAGCCGCGGACGACGCATTCGATCGGAAGCATGCGCAGCCGGCGAGCCTCGGTCGAGCGGCCGTCGGGCCGCACGCCGAGAAGGTGGTTGGGGACGATCTCCCGCGTGCGGGCGAACCAGAAGGCCGAGAGGCCCGTCAGGACGCGGCCCTTGTCCGTGATCTCGGTCGGGAGCACGACGTCGAACGTCGAGATGCGATCGCTCGCGACGAGAAGCAGTCGTTCGTCGTCCAGCTCGAAGATCTCACGGACCTTCCCGCTCGCGACGTGGACCACGGTTTCAGAGTTCATTTCGGAATGACGACTCGTCGCCGGGGTCGTGATGGGGGGTGCGATTGAAGGACGCAGCGTCGCGTTCGTAGCCGGAGGCTACGGGCGCGAACGAGGACGCATCAGCGTGCCGCCCAGTGCGAGCCCGGCGGCTCAGTGCTTCATTTCGAAAGGGACTCTTAAACATGAGCGATCTCCTTCTCGCCCGCGAGCACAACTAGGCGCTCGAAGAGGACGTCGACGTTGGCAAGTGCATCGGAGAGGTCGAAGGCACGGCCCAGGGCCGCAGTATCCACTCGTGCCGTGATCTCGGCGTCAGCCTCGACGAGCGCCCGGAAGTCGCACTCCTCGTCCCACGCGCGAAGCGCGTGTGCCTGCACGAGCCGGTACGCCTCGTCGCGGGAGAGGCCGGCCCCGACGAGCGCAAGCAGGACCCGCTGGCTGAAAACGAGCCCGTGCGACGCGTCGAGATTCCTCCGCATTCGATCGGCGTCGACGACGAGCCCGTCGACGAGCCACGCGAAGCGGTCGAGCATGTAGTCGAGCGCGAGAAACGCGTCGGGGATCACGACGCGCTCTGCACTCGAATGCGAGATGTCGCGCTCGTGCCAGAGCGCGACGTTCTCGAGCCCGACGACCGCGGCGGACCGGACGACCCGCGCGAGCCCGCAGATGCGCTCGGCGACGATCGGGTTTCGCTTGTGCGGCATCGCGGACGAGCCTTTCTGCCCGGGGCGAAACGGCTCCTGCACCTCACGGACCTCGGTTCGCGCGAGGTGGCGAATCTCAGTGGCGAAGCGCTCGAGCGACGCGGCGCAGAGCGCAAGCGCGGAAAGAAGCTCGGCGTGGCGGTCGCGCGGAACGACCTGAGTCGAGACCGGCTCCGGAGCGAGGCCGAGCTGCTCGCAGGCGATCCGCTCGACCTCGGGATCGCCCCCGCCGTATGTGCCCACAGCGCCGGCGAGCTTCCCGGTTCGCATCCCGTCGAGCGCGCGCGTCACGCGATCGCGGTCGCGGTCGAGCTCGAAGGCCCAGCCGGCCAGCTTGGCGCCGAAGGTCGTCGGCTCGGCGTGCACCCCGTGCGTCCGCCCCACCATCACGGTGTCGCGGTGCTCTT
>JACCYG010000136.1 GCA_013696595.1 Actinomycetota bacterium
CCTCAGCACGGCGCGCATACCCGACGAGGTCCGGTGCGGGATGCTCTTCGCTGGAGAGCTGGTACCCGAGTTCGATCACCGCGGCGAGGGAACGGAGCCCGCGATCAATCCATCCCTCCTCTCCTCCGGAGGCGGGAAGTCCTCGACCGGCTATTCACCTCGCGTCGAGCCCGCTGCTCGATCCGCCGACGCATGGATGAGCTCAATCGCCTCGACGAGCCCGGACGCGCGTTTGGGCTCGGGAAGCGGAAACGGCCATCGCCGCTCCAGCCGGTCGACCCAGACGGCGTCGAGGCCGGCGCTTCGCGCACCAACCACGTCCCAGCCGTGCGCCGCAACCAGCGCGAGGTCCGCGATCTCGACGCCGAGTCGCGCAGCCGCATGACGGTACGGGGCGGGTGCCGGCTTGTATTGGCGCACCTCGTCGACGCTGATGAACGCGTCGATGTAGTCGTCGAAGCGGGCCGACCCGAGGAGCTTCCTCGTGTTCGCCTCGCTGCCGTTCGTCAGAACGGCGACCGCGAGCCCCGCACCGCGGCTGCTTGCGAGGGCGGCTTCGGCATCCTCGTAGGGCGGAAGCTCACCGAACCCCTCGAGAACCTCAGCGCAGCGGCCCTCGTCCAGCTCCCGCTGGGCAAACGTCGTCCGGAGCGTCGTTTCCGCGAGCTCGGGAAAGGGGCGAAATTCGCCTGCGAGCGTAAGCGAGGTTGCCGAGTGGAGCAGGCGGCCGAACCACGCCTCCAGCGTCGCGTCCGGTGCCCCCATCGCGCGGAGACGCTCGCGCAGAGGCGCAAGCTGGAAGAGCGTCCCCATGACGTCGAAGATGACGGCCCTAGCCACGAGGCCCGCATAGCCGTTTCGAACGACCTTCGATTTGCCGTGGCTTCGCGGAACGGCATAGGTCGATCCGCGCAGCGCTCACGTATCTCGTCCTACAAGTGCCGCCCGCACCCAGTCCTCGTTCGGGAGATTGGAAAGACCGCCCTCGGCCGCGTAGATCCGGCAGGCGAGCGTGTAGTCGGTGCGCGCGTCCGCACCCGGCTCGACGTCGTGCCCGGCGACGCGGATCGTCGGGGATCCGAGGAAGCGGAGGCGCTCCGCCGCGTCAGCGTCCTCGACGCGGATCGCAGCGACCTCCGCCTCGATTTCGAGATCCATCAATACGCGTCCGACGAGATCCTCCGCGGCCTGGGCATTCGGGCAACCATCGAACGTGAGAATCTCGACTCTCTTGCTCGGCATCAAATCGTTAGGCGCAACTGGAAGGCGGAGTCGGCATGAAGCCCGAGTCGATCTCCCCGCCGCTCACCGGACCCTCGGACATGGGCGACGTGAAGTCGCGCACGCCCACGTGGACGAACCAAACGCCGTTCGCGCCCGGCTTGCCGCCGTGCGTATCGGCCTCGAGGTCGTGGAAATGGGTGAAGCCCGGTCCGAACTCCTGCTCGACCCGCTGCTGATCTTTCTTGCAGAAGGTCCCAGGGACCCCGAGCGCGACCCAGTTCAGATTGTCGGCTTTCGCGAGATCCATGTCGTCGAAATGAAGAGCGAGCAGATGTCCGTTCGGGAGCATGTAGGCGCGGTGGTCTGTCATCGACTTCAACTCGACCGGCTCGATGAGACTGGTCAGCTGCTGCCAGTAGCGGCTGTCCAGGCGAACGCTTGCGAGCTCTGCCCGTAGGTCGGCGACCTCGCCCTCGCCCGCGTTGTCACCGCCTCCGCAGCTCGTTGCGAGCAGCGCGACCGTTGCGAAGACAGAGACGAACGTGAAGAGATTTCCCGCGCGGCGGACCATGAGTTCCCCTCCTTACCCGTTTGCGGTACGAAGAGTCGGATGCGCCGAGACCGCCGAACGATTCGCCTCCGCCTTACATGTCTTCGAGCTCGCCCCGCCACGCCCCGTATTCACGTCCAAGCTGGAGGCGCGCGCGGTGGATCCGGCTCTTCGCCGCCGGGACGGAGAGCTCCAGAGCCTCCGCTACGTCCTCATACGACCACCCCTCGATGTCACGGAGGACGAGCGGCGCCCGCATCTCGAACGGGAGCGCGCGCAGGCGCGCGGTCAGGAAGTCGAGCGCCTCGCGGTCCGCGGCCTCGACGTCCGCCGCCGCCGCTGCCAGATGCTCCGGTTCCGAGTCGTCGAGCGGCTGGACGTCGAGCTTCTTACGGCGCGTCCGCTGAAGCGCCTCGTTCACGGCGATGCGGTAGAGCCAGGTGAACGGGGCCGCGTCGCCGCGGAAGCGCTCGAGGTTTCGCCACGCCTGCACGAACGTGTCCTGTGCGGCCTCGTCGACGTCGCGTTCGTCCGTAAGGATCCGTCCGAGCACCGCGCGGACGCGGCGTTCGAACAGGCGCACGAACTCCGCGAACGCGTCGAGGTCGCCCTCGCGCGCACGCGCAAGGAGCAGGACCTCGCGCTCGTGCATGCAGGGAGCTATAGCATCGAACGCTCCTCCTCTCGCATCCAACTCAGCGTGACGGTGATCGACTACCTGCTGCACGGGTCTCACGACGAGACGCAGCGGCACATGTCGGCGTACGCGGAAGGAGAGCTTCGCGGCTACAAGGGCTGGCGCGTTTCACGCCACCTGGCGCATTGCGCGATGTGCCGGGCGCTCTACCGAAGCTTTCTCGCGGCGCTCGACGATCTGCGGGCATTGGGCCGGCGTGAAC
>JACCYG010000172.1 GCA_013696595.1 Actinomycetota bacterium
GAGACGGAGCGTGCCGGCACGGTTGCCGCGATGGAGCCCGCCAAGGCCGTCTGGGCGAAAACGCTCGGTGCGCATGAACGCGCGCACGTCAAGATCATTCAGCAGGTGCTCGGGGATGCCGCCGGGAAGAAGCCCTTCTTCAACTTTCGCGGGAACACCGAGAGCGAGGCGAGATTCACGCGCACGGCCGTCGCAATGGAGGATCTCACGACCGCGCTCCTGACCGGCGTCACGCCCGCGCTCCGCTCTCGAGGTCTCGCCGCCGCCGCCTTCTCGCTCCTGACGGTCGAGGCGCGCCATGCGGCGTGGGCCCGTCACCTCGCCGGCGTCGTGCCGACCGCCGGCCCCTTCGACAGGCCGAAGTCGGTGTCGGAAGTGGATCGCCTCGTCGCATCGACGCGCTTCATCAGCACACTCGCGCCGAAAACGACCGCTCGAGCGAGGCCGAGATTCGTCGGATGACAAGGAGCGCGTTCAGGCGGCGAAGACGAGGCCTGACCCGCTCACTCCTCCTATCCCTCGCGCTCGTCGTCTCTGCCGTCTCGGTGCTAACGGTCGCTTCTCCGTTCTCCGTCCACACCGAGGGGACTTCGCATGCCGCTTCCGACTCGGCGACCTCCGGTCCGCGCGAAGCCGCCGAGTCATTGAATCTTCCTACGCCCGTCAAGCCCGCGTTCACTCCGGGGAAGCCGGTCTTCCTTCACTCGTCCCCGCACCTCTCACGTTGGGCGGTTGTGCGCACGGCAGTGAGCGCGCGCACGGAGCCGAGCACCGAAGCTCGCCCGGTCACCCGGCTCGCCACTCGGACACCGGAGGGAACGTCGAACATCGTGCTCGTCTTGGACGACCGCGTGGACGAGACGGGTGTCCTATGGATCCGCGTGCGACTGGCGGTTCTCGGGAAGCTGAACACCGGCTGGGTTCCTCGGAGGGCGCTCGGCGGATACGGAACCGTAAGAACGCAGCTGGTCGTCGACCTCGAGGCGCTTACTGCCACGCTTCTCCGGGAGGGACGCGAGATCTTCCGTGCCGACATCGGCGTGGGCGAGCCTTCTTGGCCGACGCCTACGGGTGAGTTCTACATTCGAAATAGGCTGACGGGCTACGCGAGCCCGATGTACGGCCCCATCGCTTTCGGGACGAGTGCCCGCTCGAGGACTCTCACCGACTGGCCGGCCGGCGGCTTCGTCGGAATCCACGGAACCGATCAACCAGATCTCCTCCCGGGTCGCGTCTCTCACGGCTGTGTCCGCATGCGGAACGCGGACATCCTCCGCCTCGCGAGGCTCATGCCGGTCGGGACGCCAGTTCGGATTCGATGAAACGCAACGGGACCATGCCGCTCTGGTGCCGTTTCCCGATTGCCCTCTGCGTCGTGCTCGTCCTCGCGGTCGGCCTCGCGGAGGCGCTGCCGGCCCAGGCGCAAGGCCAGAGGAACGATAGGACCCCATCGAAGCTGTGGAAGACGTACCCACTGGATCCGAGTAAGGGCAAAGCTCCGCTCCGAAGGGCGAGGGAGCCTGAGTCGCATCGAGTTGGACCGCCAAGTTCAGTCGACACAGGGGTATCGGCGGGGACAGACGTACGAGACGCGAGGCAGCCGTCTGAGGTCGGCGGTGACGACCCACGCCTTCTCGAATTGCTTACGTTGTATGTGCTCGGCGTTCTCGGTTTGCTGCTCTTGGTGCTTGTCGGCACGAGGATCGCCCCGAGCGTCGCCAACTCTTTTGCACGCGTGGGCTCCTTGGTCGCGTCTCCCATGCGGGCGGTGGCAAGCGTTCCTCGACACAGGCCGCTTCCGAGGGGGGCCGCCAGGGCAGCGACGACCGTTCCGCGTCACGCCTTGCGTGCCGGCCGAAGGGCGCCAGCGTCTCCTTTGGGGTTCGTCGCGAGTCGTTGGCGCGCCCTCAGGAACGTTTCGTCCTCGGCGGCGTCTCACGGTGCAGCCTCGGTGGCCGCTCCGAGTATTTTCGCCCGCCTCGGTTCCGGCGTGGCAGCCGCGCTCAGGCGCGGCGTTTGTTTTCTCTTCTTCAAGCGCTACCAGATCGCGCTCTACGCTTTCGTCGTGGTCGCCGGCGTCACGCTAGGCGCCGCAATCGCGCTTTTTCTCGGTGGGGCCTGAGGCAACCACAAACACCGCAAGGGCGACCGCTCCAGCATCGGTGATGCATATGCGCCCTGCTCGCTATCCCAAGACGTAGCGGGCCCTCATTTCCGGGATATCCGGCGCGCGGCGATGAGTCAGCTTGAAGGACGCTCGCGGGCGGGCGCTTCGTAGTGACGGTCAGCAGTTCTGAGTCGGCGTCGACGGAGGCACGACGCACGGCGAGAAGATGCACGGCGCCCGCTACACGTCGGGAACCGAGTTCTACCTGCCCACCGGCGACATCTACGCCACGCAGCAGTTGCTCGGCCACGCCAATGTCGCTACGACCGCGAACATCTACGTCCAGGGCTCGCCCGCTGACCTCGAGGACAAGCTCGAGAAAGTCTGGGGAGAATGACCGCGGACAACTATTCCGATCGAAGTCCTGCGAAGCGCATCGTTCCCATCGAAAAGCGCCCTGAGCGGGGGAAAGTGGAGGCGGCGGGAATCGAACCCGCGTCCGCGGACGCACCGGTAAGAGCGTCTA
>JACCYG010000195.1 GCA_013696595.1 Actinomycetota bacterium
GTCGACAAGGGCGCCGACGGCCTGCGCCGACTCTCGGAGCAGATGGCCGCGCGCGGCGGCGTCGGCGAGAAGCTCGCGGAGGTGCTCGCGGAGGACGCTGCCTTCCTGCGCCAGCTCAAGCCGAGCCTGATGGCGGCTCGCGCGCGCGGTGAAGCGCCGACGAACCAGAAGCCGAACACGAACGTAGCTGCACCGACCGGCCCGCAGGTCAAGCGCCGACCGAAGCCGCCGGGCGCCGGTCCGAATCCGTGGGTCGTCGTAGGCGCGGCACTGGCCGTCGGGATCGTGGTCGCGAAGATGATCGACTGGAGAAGCCATGCACATCCACGAGACTGAGACCGGCTCCACGGTGACCGCCGAACGCGACTCCGCGGGAGTCGGCGCGGCGGCGAAGCAGGTCGCCGAGCGCGCGAGCGCGATCGCGCGGCTCGAGATGGAGCTCGCCGGTCTCGAGCTCAAGCGAAAGCTCGGGAGCCTCGGCCTCGGGATCGGCCTCGCGCTCGGGGCGGCCGTGCTCGCGGTGTTCGCCGTGGGCTTCGGTCTCGCGGCGGTGGCGGCGACGCTGGCGATCTTCCTCGACCTCTGGCTGGCACTTCTCCTCGTGTTCGGAGGTCTTCTGTTCTTCGCGCTCGTGCTCGGCCTGATCGGGATGCGAAAGATCAAGCGCGGGACTCCGCCCGTCCCCGAGCAGGCAATCGAAGAGGCCAAGCGAACGACCGCCGCATTGAAGAGCAATGGCGCGTAACGGCCGGACCGCCGCCGACGTCCGCCGCGAGATCGCGGACGAGCGCGATCAGCTCGCGGATGCCGTGGAGGACCTCCGCAAGGGAATCGGCGAAGTCACCGACGTGACCGGCAAGGTGCGGTCCAACCTCCCCGTCGTCGCCGCGGGCGCGCTCGGAGTCGGGTTCTTTCTCGCCGGCGGAATCGGCGCGACGATGCGCTGGCTCGCCCGCCACGGCCGGGAGGGCCGCGAGAAGGCCCGCGTCGGCCCGTTCGCGTTCATCGATCGGCGCTGACGCTCAACCCTTAACCCTTAATACGCGCGCGCGAGAAACTGAACACGCGGTCGAGGCCCGCGGGGCCGGTCGGGACGGACCTCCACACGTAAACGGGCGCGCCTGCGGCACGCCCCCGACGATGGGGGAGGGAGGATTCGAACCTCCGAAGGCGGAGCCAACCGGTTTACAGCCGGTCCCCTTTGGCCACTCGGGAACTCCCCCGGGAGCGGCATTGTAGCGAGGGCCGGCGTGCCCTCCCGCGGGGCGCGGTTCGTCCCCCGAAGGGGTATGTAGAGCCGCCATTCGACGCCGATATGCGTTGGCCGCCTCATCGAGTTCTTCCCGCCGCGAAGCAGCTCATGGTCCGGCAGATCGTCGCTTGAGTGCTTCGCGGGGTCGTCAGCCAGCGGCTCCAGATCGGCGGCGGCCGGATCGCAGCCGTCGAGGTGATGGTGAACCTGCAAGAATCGCGGAACTGATCCGCGACCCCCTGAAGACGGAAGGATCGTCGAGGCGATCGAGGAGGGAAGCTTCCACGACATGCAGAGCTTCTCCCAGCACCTCGTCCAGCTCGTGCTCGACGACGCGATCGATTTCGAGACCGCCGACGCCGACGACAGGGGAGCCGGGGAGCCCGAGGACGAAGAGCCGATGGGCCTTCGCCTCGCGTCCTCGTAGCCGCATGCGCCGCTTCCTTCTCGCCCTCGCCGCGGCCGGGCTCATGGCCGGCGCTGCGCAGGCCGCGCCCCCCAATCTCCCGAGTCACGAAGTCCCGAACGGGGCGGGCGACATCGTCGTCCCCTTCGCGCTCTCGACCCCGCCTGCCGTCCGCGAGCAGCGCTCCTACCAGCAGCTCCTCTCGCTCTGGCGCGACGCGGGCGGAGCGTACGGCGTGCCGTGGGAAGTCCTCGCCGCGATCAACAAGATCGAGTCGGACTTCGGGCGAAACATGGGCCCGAGCTCGGCCGGCGCGCTTGGCTGGATGCAGTTCATCCCCTCGACCTGGGCGCGCTGGGGGCTCGACGCGAACGGTGACGGCGTCGCCAACCCCTGGAACCCGGAGGACGCGGTGTATGCGGCGGCGCGCTATTTGGCCGCTGCCGGTGCCCAGGACGACCTGAGTCGCGCGATTTTCGCCTACAACCACGCGCAGTGGTACGTGAACGACGTCCTCGAGCTTGCGGGTGTCTTCTCCGCGGGCGGCGGTTTCGACGCAGCGCTCGGCTCGAGCACCTTCTCGGGCACCGCCGGGCCGCAGCTCGTCTTCCAGATCGACGACATCGAGAGGCGGCTGGTCAAGGCTCGTCGTGCGGTCAACCGGGCGCAGCGCGCTGTGCTTGCAGCTGAACAGAAACTTGCCGACAACGACGCGGCCCTCCTCGCTGCCGAGACGCGTGCCGGGGATCCGGAGCTGTCGGACGACGAGTTCCTCCGGCTCGAGGAGGAAGTGACCCAGCTCGTGCTCGCCCAGGAGGGGGTGGCCGCCGAGCTCGACGGTAAGCGGATCGCGCTCGACGAAGCCATTCGCCAGCTCGACGACCTTCGCCGTGAGGCGGAAGTCCAGGCCTCGGCCGTGACGTTCTCCCGGCCGCTCGTGAACAGTCTCGGCGGACCCCAGTTCGCTGGGAACTACGTGTTCCCAGTCGGCGGCGGACCCGAAGTCGTGTCCGTCGCGGCGACGCACCACGACTACCCGGCGGCGGACATCGCGGCGCCCGAAGGTGCTCCTCTCTACGCGCTGGCCGACTCGTTCGTCGTCTATTCGAACGCTTCTCCGACGGGCCGCTGCGGAATCGGCTTCAAGCTCCAGCTCGCCGACGGGACGAACTACGTCTACTGTCACCTGTCCTATCTCGAGCCGGAAGTCGTAGAGGGCGCTGCGCTCACTGCGGGGACGCCCGTCGGTCTCGTCGGGTCAACCGGCAACTCGACCAGTCCGCATCTCCATCTCCAGTTCTCGCCGGCGGAGGCCTACCCGCAGCAGGAGCCGTGGTTCAAGACGTTCGCCGGGCTCGCATTCCGCTGGCAGGGCGACCCTGCGCCTGCGCCGACCTCCGCGCGGTCGACGTCGAACCCCGTTTTCGACGTGGTTGACGACTCGGTCGTCAGCTTCACGGGATAAGGCGCCTGTCCACCGGGGTTGGGGCAGGATCCGGGCCCGACATGGCGCGGTTCTCGCGCACTCCCTCAACGCTCGTGGGATCGGGCGTCGACATCATCCGTGCGCTCGAGATCACCGGGAGCACGTGGGGCAACAGCCTGATCGAGGACGCCGTCGCCGTCGTCCGCGAGCCGGTGCGCCAGGGCGTCCCAGGCGAGGTCTGATCCGCGGCCGGTCACGACCGGCCCGGCCGTCGACGCCACAGGCGGGGCAAGCCCGCCCCTACGAGGCGGTGCCTACACTTTCCGCACATGGCGACACAGTCTGAGTCGCTACCGGGCCTCACCTCGAGCCGCGAATCGGAGGAGCTCGCGCGCGGCTGGCGGCGGCTGACGCGCGCGGCCACCTTGGTCGCCGCTCTCACGAGCCCCGCGGTCTTCCTCTGGTTCTACGACTGGCTGGAGATCTCCCTCGGCTGGTCGCTCCTCTGGACCTTCTTGGCGGTTGTCGCGTTCCGGGGCCTGGTCGACGTCACATTTCGGCGGTTCATCCCTTGGCCGTCCCTCTTTGGGACCGCCGAGACCCACCTACAGGAGGAAGATGTAGTCGCGCGGCGCCGGACGTGGTTCTGGCGCAGCATGTTCCGCTGGGCGATCCGCATCGGCGTCGTCGTGACGGCACTCGCGTACAGCGGCTTCTGGGAATACCTGGTCGAGTTCATCGCAGCCGGCGGCTGGATCTACCTGCTCATCTTCCCGCTCTTCTTCATCGGGAACTTCCTGATCATGTTCGGCCCGCTCGTGTTCATGGGGATCTCCCAGATGCGGGCGTACGAACCGGGCGAAGCAGATTGGGGCGTCATGCTCGAGGACGTCCGTGGACAGGAGGAGGCAAAGGAGGAGACTCGGCGGGTCGTCAACCTCTGGCAGTCGGGCGAGGCGTTCGAGGAAGCCGGCGGGAAGCGCGAGCGTGGGCTCCTGCTACTCGGCGCGCCGGGTACCGGGAAGACGATGCTCTCGAAGGGGATCGCAACGAACTTCAACGCCCCGTTTCTCTCCATGCCCGGCTCGGGCTTCGCGCAGACGTTCATCGGGATGGACGTCGTGATCGTCCGTTATCTCGCGCGCAAGGCGAAGCGGCTCGCGCGGAAGTGGGGCGGTCAGTGCATCGTCTTCATCGACGGATCGACGCGGTTGGCCAGCGCAGGTCCGCCCTTCAGGGCGCACCGGGGTCGATGACGACCGGGATGCCGAGCATCCACGACTACTGCTTCTATGGCCCATGGGGCGCGCTCAATCCGACAGGCGACCTGATAACGGAGACGCGCGAATGGCGCGAGCGCCTCTTCGCAGCACGCGCCTCCGCTCCGCCTCCGACCGCGCTCGCGCGCATCGGCGGTGTCGTCAATCAGATGATGCCCGGGATGTTCGGGGGCGGCGGCCAGCTCGCGCTCAACCAGCTCCTCATCGTGATGGACGGGATTGGTGATCCCCCGTTCTGGCGCCGGTTCTGGACGAACCGGATCAACACGTTCCTGGATGCGACCTACATCGTCCCTCAGCGGATCGGGCGCGTTCCACTCAGGCTGCCGAGACCGCGCCCGCGCGACGAGCAGATCTTCTTCATCGGCGCGACGAACGTCCCGATCGAGGTCCTCGACCCGGCGTTGACTCGCCCCGGGCGAATGGGCCGCCACGTGTGGTTCCGGACGCCGACGAAGGACGACCGGAAGGACATCTTCGATCTCTATCTCGGGAAGGTCGCCCACGACGCCGAGCTCGACACCCCGAAGCGGCGCGATGAGATCGCACGAGTTACGAACGGTTACTCCCCCGCGATGATCGAGCAGGTCTGCTCGATGGCGCTCACCCACGCCCACCACGAGGGAACGAGAGCGTTCGGATGGGAGCACCTCCTGGAGGCCATGACCACGGTCGAGACGGGAACGGCGATCAACATCGAATACGTCCCCGCGGAGACGAAGGCCGTCGCGATCCATGAGGCCGGTCATGCGGCGGCGGGCCACGTCTACATGGATCGCACGGAGTCGACGCGCCTCTCGATCCGGATGCGAGCAGGCTCCCTCGGTCACCACATGGCGCAGGAAAAGGAGGAGCGGTTCAGCTGGTGGCGGACGAGCTCATGGGCGCCCTCATTCGTACGCTCGGAGCGATGGCCGCGGAACGCGTCTTCTATGGGGAGAACTCCGATGGTGTCGGCGGGGACGTACAGCACGCGACTGTCCGTGCCGCGGTCATGGTCGGCGCTTCGGCGATGGCGCCCGAGCGCGTCAGCCTGAACGGTTCGTTCAAGCGCCCGGAGGACGAAGAGGCCGCGCGTGAGCGGGTGATGAAGCAGTTCGAGACGATCGGGACGCAGATCCTGAACCGCACCGGCTCGAGCAACGCCCACCATCAAGATCCGATCGCGAACGTCTTGAACGACCGCGAGAAGCGCGCGCTTGCCGCCCAACTCCTGGGGCAGGCTTACGTGACCGCTCATAACTTCATCGTCGCGAACAAGGACGCAATCGAACGGATTGCCGAGGCCGTCGTCGAGAAGCGCGAGGTCTACGGAGACGACCTTCTCGAGCTTCTGGACGATGCAAACCTGGTGAAGCCGGAGATCGACGTCCGCGACGAGGCTGTATGGCCGAAGCTCTGAACGAGCTCCCGGTCGTCCCGGCCGCGCCGGACCGCCGCCGTCGCCACCGTGGCCGCTTCATCGTGGCCTATGCGCTCCTAGCC
>JACCYG010000196.1 GCA_013696595.1 Actinomycetota bacterium
GGAGTGCCTCTCCGGAACCAGCTCTTGGGGGTGCATGCGGGCCTCGAGCTCCACCACATCTTCCCGAAGAACCTGCTGTACAAGGCTGGCTATTCGAGACCCGAGGTCAATTCGCTGGCGAACTTCACGTTCCTCACGAAGGCGACGAACATCGAGGTGACGAACCGCGACCCGCTCGAGTACATCCCGAAGTACGAGGAACTTCATCCGGGCGTCCTGGCGGCGCACTGGATCCCGATGGATCCCGAGCTTTGGCGCATCGAGAACTACCTCGAGTTTCTTGCGGAGCGCAGGAAGCTCCTTGCGGCTGCCGCGAACAGCTTCCTCGACGAGCTTGCGGGCGGCATGGGGCCGGATATCGAGGTCGGGCCTCCAGTGATTGGAGATCGCGCTTCTGGGATAGCCGTCGATCTAGGCGAGGACGACGAGTCGCGCGTTGTTACTGACTGCCGTGACTGGGTCGTCGAACGTGGGCTGGCCGAGGGCGTCGAGAACTACGAGCTCGTCGACGAGGAGAGCGGAGAGGCGCTGGCGATCTTCGACCTAGCGTGGCCGGAAGGCGTGCAGCTCGAGCTGACCGAGCCTGTTGCCCTGCTCCTCAACGAGCCCCAGGAGGTCGGGCAAGCCGCCGCAGCGTATGGATTCCGTTTCTTCACGACCGTCGAGGCACTGAAGGCGTACGTCGAGAGCGAAGTACTGGAGGCCGAGGCGGCGTAAGAGCACGAACGACGTTGTCAAGAAGCTGTCGGAGGCGGAGTAACGACACCTCTACGCCGCGGCCAGCACCGCGCCGAGATCCGTGGCCTCGACCTGGTGCGTCGGGAGCGTGATCGGGATCTTCCCTTCGCGCTCGAAGATGGAGCGCGCGTTCACGATCGTGATCGCGATCAGCGCTCCGTCCTCGCCGAACTGGAGGTAGTGCCCTTCCGGCGACGCGTCGTCGTACGCCGGCTTGCGCGGCTCGCCCACCCAGAGAGAGAGCACGTCACCTCTGCGGTAGTACTCGACGTTGTCGAACTCGATGCCGGCGATGGTGATGGTCATGGCAGCGACCTCCGCGGAAACGCGGTGACGATCAGACCGCGCCCGTGCTCGTAGTGTACGACCACTCTGATCCAGACGCTCGGTCCCAAGCCTCGCCGGTAGTACCACTCCTCGTCGGCGTCTCGCCCCGGGATGCGCTCGTCCGGGCGCGCGATCACGGCGACGACGTCTTCTGGCGCGACGCCGATGTACGGATGACGCCTGATGATATGGAGCCAGCCTGCCTGTTCGAGGATGACTTCGCGTCCGTCGGGATCGGCGGTCTCCCACATGTCGGCATGGTGCCTCTACGGGCAACGATCGACAATCCGCTCTTTGGGACAGGTCTGTGAGCTCGGTCGAGGTCGACACTCCGATCTCGGCCCGGTCGATGGCTGACGCATTCCCGCGTCGTGGCCCTCAGGTTCAGAGAGGCACGACGGCGAAGCCCTCGTCGCGGGCGACGGTAGCGAGCAGCTCGTCGCCTGTCGCGACGCTGTCGCCGGGCCCGGCGGTTGCGAGGACGAAGCAGTCGGCGAGCGAGATCCGCTGATCGCGGCGGAAGTGGCGCGCGCGGAGATCGCCCGCCTGGGTCGCGACGTCGAGCGACGCCGGAACCGCGTCGACGACGGTCGACAGAAGCTGCTCGACTCCGGCCACGACGTCGGCCGCTGCCCAGCCGTACCTGCGGACCAGGACGTCGACTGTCTCAGCCGCGTTCACCGTGGACATGCGCGAGTGGTCATCGCGAAGAAGCTGCTCGACTCGAGGTGCCGCCGGCTCGCCGCGGAGGAGCGCGATCACGGCGCCCGCGTCGAGAACTACGCCCGGCCGGTGCGCTTCCACTTCTCCTCCTCGATCTCGATGTCCTCGTCACGCGCCGCGCGAACGGCTGTGGCGCCCGAAGTCGGGTTGTCGTCCGCGAAGATGCCTCTCAGCGCCGCGATCGGGTCGTCCGGCACCGGGCGGAGGACGATCCGATCGCCCTCGTCCTCGATCGCGACCGTCGACGTCCCCCAGCGATGCCGCACCTCAGCGGGGATCGAGA
>JACCYG010000353.1 GCA_013696595.1 Actinomycetota bacterium
GTGAGGAGCCGCGGCTCCGGGACGTTGGTCGTCGCGAGCTGCTGGAGCGGCGTCTTCTGTCCGTAGTAGTCGACCTGGATCCGTTCGAGGAGCGCGGCGGACGCGCGGCCGGTGCGCACGGTGTTCAGCTCGTGCGCGGCCGCCTCGACCGACTTGTCCATTCGCCGGCCCGCGTCGCTCAGGAAGTCGTCGATCACTTGCCACCTCCCGTCGTGATTGTCGTCCCAACCTGCTCGCCCGCGACGACCCGCTCGATGTTCCGCTCGTCGTCCAGGCCGAAGACGTAGATCGGAAGCCCGTTGTCCATGCAGAGCGAGAGGGCAGTCGTGTCCATCACCTTCAGGCCGCGCTCGAGCGCGTCGCGGTGCGTGAGCTCCGGGAGGAACGTCGCGCTCGGGTCCTCCCTCGGGTCGCCGTCGTAGACGCCGTCCACGCCGTTCTTGCCCATGAGGATCGCTTCCGCTCCGATCTCGAGCGCGCGCAGCGCCGCTGCCGTGTCGGTGGTGAAGAACGGGTTTCCCGTGCCCGCCGCGAAGATGACGACGCGGCCCTTCTCGAGATGGCGGATCGCGCGGCGACGAATGTACGGCTCCGCGACTTCGCTGACCGTGATCGCTGAGAGGATCCGCGTGTGGACGCCCGCCCGCTCGAGCGCGTCCTGCACGGCGAGGCAGTTGAGCAGAGTCGCGAGCATCCCGGCGTAGTCCGCCGTCGCACGGTCCATCCCGCCTGCCGCGGCCGTCATGCCGCGATAGATGTTCCCTGCGCCGATCACGACGGCGATCTCCACGCCGCGCCCGTGGACCCGCTCGATCTGGCCGGCAATCGCCGCGACGCGCTCAGGATCCATGCCGTACTCGAGCTGTCCCATGAGCGATTCGCCCGAGAGCTTCAGGAGAACGCGGCGGAACCCGGCGTCCCGCTGGGCAGGCTCGTCGAGGACGCCGGTTTCGGCCTCGGCACTCACTCCGAGACCGCGTAGCGCACGAACTCGACGACCTCGGCCCCGGCTTCCTCGAGCGCCTGGCCCACCTTCTTGCCCGGATCGTGGATCCACGCCTGGTCTGCGAGCACGATCTGGGCGAAGAACTCCTTCGTCAACTTCCCTTCGACGATCTGCGGCCGGATGTGCTCGGGCTTCTCCACCACGTCGGGAAGCTTCTCGTAGATCGCCCGCTCGGCCGCGACGTCGTCCTCGGGCACCTCGTCGCGCGTGCGATAGCGCGGGCTGGCGAAGGAGATGTGCATGGCCAGCTGGCGGGCGAACTCCGGCGACCCCTTCACGCGGACGAGGACTCCGATCTTCTCCGCCGGAGGGTGAACGTACGCCGAGAGCGCCTCGCCGTCGGTCACCTCGATGCGCGCGGTGCCCCGCACGACGACGTTCTCGCCGATCTTACCCACGAGCTCGATGCGTTCGTCCTCGAGTTCGGCGGCGGCCTTCGGCCCGTTCGACTCGACGTGGTCGAGCAGCTTCTGCACGAACGAGAGGAACTCGTCGTTTTTCGACACGGGCTCCGTCTCGCAGCCGACCGCGACGATCGCGCCGTGGCCGTCCTCCGCTCGCGCGCGAACCTTTCCCTCGGTCGTCTCGCGCCCGGCCCGCTTGCCTGCCGAGGCGATCCCCTTCTCTCGCAGGATTTGGCGCGCCTGCTCCACGTCGCCGCCCGCCTCTTCGAGCGCACGCTTGCAGTCCATCATCGGCGCGCCTGTCAAGGCGCGAAGCTGCTTGACGAGTCGCGCGGGTATGTCGGTCATTCCGGCGGGGCCTCCTCGGACTCGGCCTGCGCGCCCACGACGTCGGCACCCGGCGGCTCGCCGACCACGTCGTCGGCAATCGCGGCCGCAGACGACTCCTCGGCGGGTTCGGCAGGCACGGGCACCGGCACCGGCACCGGCACGGGCACGGGCTCGTCGACCACACGGCCGTTCGTCTCGCCGAACTCCTGGGCCGTGATACCGGTGCGGCCTGCCGCGACCGCGTCCGCGATCACGCGGGTCACGAGCGAGCAGGAGCTGATCGCGTCGTCGTTTCCCGGGATGACGTAGTCGGCGTCGTCGGGATCACAGTTCGTGTCCACGAGCGCGACGACGGGCAGTCCGAGCCGACGCGCCTCGCGCACGGCGAGCTGCTCCTTCTTCAGGTCGACGACGAAGACGGCGTCCGGGATGTCCTTCATGTCGGCGACCCCGCCCAGGTTCGTCTCGAGCTTCTCGAGCTCGCCGAGCATGGCGATCCGCTCCTTCGGCGGCAGGAGCTCGAGCTGGCCTTCCTCCTTCTGGCGCCTCAGGTCCTCGAGCCGCTGGATCCGCTCCGAGATCGTCCTCCAGTTCGTCAGGAGACCGCCGAGCCAGCGGTGGTTCACGTACGGCATGTCGACGCGCGCCGCCTGCTCGGCGACGGCATCCTGGCATTGCTTCTTCGTCCCGACGAAGAGGACGGAGCCCCCGCGCTCGGCGACGTTCCGGACGAACGCGTGGGCCTGCTCGAGGAGCTCGAGCGTCTGCTGAAGATCGATGATGTAGATGCCGCCCCGCTCGGTGAAGAGAAAGCGGCGCATCTTCGGGTTCCAGCGACGCGTCTGATGGCCGAAATGAACTCCGGCCTCCAGGAGCTCGCGCATGGACACGACGGGCACGGTCAAGTCCTCCTCGGTTGCTTTGCGATTCGCCGGCGACGAGCGGATGGAACCGGGCGATCCCCGGCACCGCCACCCGCTTGAATGCCGCCGGGTTGGGTGTAGGCCCGGTGGATTCTAGCCGACGCCGCCTCTACGCTCCAGAAGGCGCATGGTGCACACATCGCCGTGGGACCTTGCGATCGAGAGCGTCGAGGAGGCGCTCCGTTCCGGTGCGGTCCCCTCGCTCGACGGACTCGGTCGCCTGGGGCAGCTCGGCAACCTCCCGGCCCTCGTCGCGGCCCTCCGGGACGAACGCGACGCCGCTCTCGTCGCACTCGCCCACGCCCGCGAGCGCGAAGGCCTCGGTTTCTCTTTGCGGGACGTCGCCGCGGAGCTCCTCGCCCTCGGGCGCGTGCTCGAGCGCCGGGGCGAGCGCGCCGCGCGTGACCGCCTCGACTGGTGCGTACTCCTCTACTTCGAACACGTGACGGACGAGCTCGTGGACCGGGCCCGGCGCGACCCCCTGACGGGTCTGCTCAACCACCAGGCCTTCCACGCCGCCCTCGCAAGGGAGGCGGCGCGCGCCTGCCGTTACCGCGGCCGGGTCGCGCTCGTCCTCTTCGACCTCGACAACTTCAAGGAGACGAACGACACCCAAGGGCATCAGGAGGGCGACCGCCTTCTCCGCGCCTTCTCTGCGGTTCTGGCGGACACCGTGCGCGAGAACGATTGCTTGGGCCGCCTCGGGGGCGACGAGTTTGCGACGCTTCTCGTCCAGGCCGACGCCGGCTCGGTGGACGCCTTCCTCGGCCGGTTGACCGCGCGCCTCCCGGGGAAGCTCTCCGTGAGCTCTGGCGCGGCCTACCTGAGCGAGGCGTCCGGCCCACACGAGCAGCTCTTCGAGCTCGCCGATCGGCGCCTCTACGCGAGCAAGATGGCACGCGCCGCGTAGCAAATCGGACGCTTCGCGGCCAGTCCCAACACGAGATCGCCGATACGTCGTCCGCAGCGCTCAGGCGATGCGCCGCGGTCGCCACACCCTAAGTGTAGGGGCGAGGCTTGCCCCGCACGCGCCCTGCGCGCCCTTCAGCCACGGGCGCGCTCGAGCGCGGCGGCCAGATCGGGCGGCAAAGGTGATTTCACTTCGACTCCAGCGCTCGTGAACGGATGCGTGAAGGTCAGCCGGGCAGCGTGGAGAAACTGGCGTTCGAGGCCGAGATCGCCCGGCACTCCGTAGACCGGATCGCCGGCGACCGGCAAGTCGATCGCGCCCAGGTGGACCCGGATCTGGTGCGTCCGTCCGGTCTCGAGATGCACCAGGAGAAGCGCATGTGCAGCGAGAAGCTCGGCAACCTCGAACTGCGACGCGGCCTCGCGGGGAGTGGCCGTGTCGACCGAGACGCGCGTGGGGTCGTTCCGATCACGCCCGATGGCCGCCTCGATCCGGCCGCGGTGCGACTTCGGGCGACCGCGCACGAGCGCGAGGTACTCCCGCTCGACCTCCCGGCGGCCGATCATCCGCTGAAGCCGGCGATGCGCCTCCTCCGACCGCGCCACGATCAGCAGCCCCGACGTATCCCGGTCGAGGCGATGCACGATCCCCGGCCGAGTGGAGTCCTCGCCGCCCGCGACCGCGCGTCCGAGCAGGCCGTGAACGAGCGTCCCGGCGCCGTGGCCGGCCGAGGGGTGGACGGCTACGCCGGCGGGCTTGTCGACGACGAGGAGATGCTCGTCCTCGTAGGGGATGTCGAGACGGAGATCCTCCGGGACGAGCGTCGACTCCTTCCGGTCTGGAAGCTCCACCTCGAGGACCTCGCCCCCTTCGAGTTTGTGGCTCTTCGGCCTCTTCAGCCCGTCGACGAGTACACGCCCGTCTGAAAGCAGCCGTTCGGCCGCCGCCCGCGATCCGATCTCGCCTACGGCGGCCAGAAACCGGTCGAGCCGCTGGCCTGCGGCCGCGGCAGGCACGACCACGTTCGTCACACCCGTGAGACTAGGACGCCCGAGGCAGGCGCGGCGGGCGGCGGGGATGGCGCTCGGCCGAGATCAGCGCTGTCAACAGGATCGCAACGCCGATGACGATGAACGTGTCTGCGAGGTTGAAAGCGGGCCAATAGCGGAGGTCGAGAAAATCCGTCACGTGGCCGAGGCGCAGCCGGTCGACCAGGTTCCCCGCGCTGCCTCCGATCAGGAGCCCGAGCGCGACCGGGAGAACCGGGTGACGCGCTCCCGAGCGGGCGAAGTACGCGACCATCCACGCGACGGCGATCGCGGTCAAGAGCGTCACTGCAGAGGCCCACGTCGAGAAGAGCCCGAACGCGATCCCCGAGTTCCGCACGTGGTGGATCGAGAGCGGGCCCGCGACGTCCACCGACTCCCCGAACTGGAGCTGGGTGACGACGAACTGCTTCGTGAGCTGGTCGGCGAGGATGGCGGCGAAGGCGACTGCGACGAGGGCGAGCCAGTGAAACGGCCCTGCGGAGAGCGATCGTTCGGCGATGGAGATCGGGACGCGCCCGTCGGTCGCGGAACCGACGCGAACGTCGATCAGCCGCGGCGACGGCTTGGTCAGCCCCTCTCTTCGAGGCGTTTGCAATCGATGCACTTGGTTGCGTGGGGCATCGCCTCGAGTCGTTCCTCGGCGATCGGCTTGCCGCAGCGCGCGCACGTCCCGAACGTTCCCTCGTCGATTCGCTTGAGGGCTTCGTCGATGGCGGCAAGGACGTGGCCGGTGTTGTCTTCGAGCGAATAGTCCATCTCGCGGTCGAAGGTGACTGTCGCGACGTCGCCGAGATGGTTATCGAACGTCTCGCCCTCGGCCTCGTCCTCGATCGAGCCCGAGTTCTCCTCGTGGAGATGGCGAAGGGCACCCTCCGCGCGTTTTCGCTCCTCGAGCAAGAGCGTGCGAAACCGCTCGGTATCGACGTTCGCCACGAACCGAGTATAGCCCGCAGGCTGCGCGCCTTCGACGGTGCTCAGGCGGCCTGCTCGGGTACCTGACGCTCGTCCGTCTCCCCCTCGAGACGGTCGAGCCCGGTCAGAAGAAAGGCGCGGTACCCGGCGCGAACCTCCGTCTCGAGCGACCGGAGGCGGCGGATCTCCGCCTTCACGCGCTCGCGCTCGTCCGATGCGCCCCCGGCGATCTCCCGGGCCCGGACCCGGGCTTCCTCGAGGATCACGTCAGCCTCGCGCCGCGCCTGCACGCGCACGTCCTCTGCGGCCCGCTCGGCGGCGACCAGGCTGTTTCGAAGCAGCACCTCGAGCTCCTTGTAGCGCGCGAGCTCACCTTCGAGCCGCTCGATCTCGTCCCGTACGTCGGCGCGCTCGCGCCACACGAACTCGAAGCTCCGCGTGACGTCCTCGAGCAGGCGGTCGACGGCCTTCCGCTCGTAGCCGAGCGGCCGTTTTCCGAGCTTCACATGGCGGATCTCGACCGGAGTCAGAGACACGCCGCGTACTTCAACGCAGCGCCTCGATCCCCTCTTGGACCAGGCGGTTTGCGACGAGGAGGGTCACGATCGCGAAGAGCGGCGAAAGGTCGAGTCCGAG
Organism: Actinomycetota bacterium; assembly: GCA_013696595.1. Lineage (GTDB taxonomy): Bacteria > Actinomycetota > Thermoleophilia > Gaiellales > Gaiellaceae > JACCYG01. The sequence continues at coordinate 6,171 of JACCYG010000353.1, forward strand.
GCCCCCGAGCGAGAGCTGCGGAACGAAGCGGCGGAAGAGCCGTAGGTACGGATCGACGACGTCGTACAGGAACCGCTGGATCCGGTTCAGCCAGATGTTGTAGGGAAGCGGGATCCACGAGGTGATGATGTAGGCGAAGATCAGGAGCAGGTAGACGTAGAAGAGCGTCTGCACGAAGTCCTGGGCCGTGTCGATGGCGTCCGCGAATGGCATCGCCGAAAACCTACTGCCTGCCACGGCCGGAGGCCATCCGCGCCTCCGCGGGCGAGGCAAGCCTCGCACCTACACAGGGCCGCAGGGGCCGGGCTCGCCCGGCCCGCCTCTGCCGGGCGCTTAGGACTGGTTGAAGAACCCGCGCTCGATCAGGCGCGCGCGCTCTTCGGCGGAGACCTCTACGTTTCGGGGGGTCAGAAGGAAGACCTTGTCCGCGATGCGCTGCATCCCGCCGTTCATCGCGTAGGTGAGGCCGCTCGAGAAGTCGATCAAGCGTTTCGAGAGCTCGGTGTCGGCTCCCTGGAGGTTCAGGATCACGGGGACCGCATCCTTGAACTTGTCCGCGATCGATTGGGCGTCGTTGAAGCTTCTCGGCACGACGAGGTGAACCTTGACCGACGCGGAGGCCACGGCCTCGAGCGGCACACGCCGACGACCCCCCGCAGGCCGCAGAACGGCCGTGCGCGCAGAGTCCTCGTCGTCGGGGTCGGACCAGTCGTCGAACTCGGGCTGGCGGCGCCTTGGATGCAGCCGGCGCACGTTCGGACGGTCCCGGTATCCGCGGTCGAGCTCCTCCTCGGCGTCGAAGGCCTCCTCGTCCCAGTACTCGTCCTCCTCGACGATGCCGAAGTAGACGAGCGCGCGGCTCCAGACGTCTCCTACACCCATAAGCAGGGAATCTTAACCGTTGAAGAGGAGGGAGCCGACCCGCACGACCGTCGCGCCCTCCTCCACGGCGACCCTGTAGTCCTGGGATGTCCCCATGGACAACTCGGCCAGTCCGTTGTCCGCGGCGAGCTCGCGGAGGCGGCTGAAATGCGGCCGCGACCCCTCGGGGTCGTCCGTGATCGGCGGCATCGTCATCAGGCCGCGGACGTCGACGCCGAGCGCACGAGCCTCGGCGAGGAACGACGGCAGCTCCTCGGACGAGACGCCCGATTTGGTCTCCTCGCCAGCGAGATTCACCTCGACGAGCGCAGGCGCCGTCAGCCGCTTCGCGGCCGAGAGCGAGTCGAGCGAGTGGACGAGCTCGCAGAGGGTCGAGACGTCCCGAGCCTTCCGCGACTGGAGCTGGCCGATGAAGTGCCAACGGAAGGTGTCGCCATGGCGGGCGTGCTTCTCCTCGAGATCCTGAAGCCGGTTCTCCCCGACGATCTCGACGCCCGCCGAAGCGAGCGCTTCCATGCCGTCGGCGTCGACGTACTTCGTCGCCACCACGATCTGGACTTCCGGCCCGACCTCCGACCGGATGCGTTCGTAGTTCGCGCGGACGGTGTCAGTCGATGGAGGCAATGACGCCCTGGCGGCCCGTGACTCCGCGGTCGCGGCGGTGGGAGAAGAAGAGGTCGGCCTCGCAGGCGGTGCAGTGCTCGCTCCGCCAAACGGTCTCGCACCCGGCGGCACGCAGTGCACGCCCGGTCGCCTCGGCGAGATCGAGGTTGCGGCCGTACAGAACGTCATCGCCGAAGCGCTCGCGAAACGGCGCGGCGACCTCGTCCCCCACCTCGTAGCAGCAGGGCCCGATTCCCGGCCCGATCGCAGCCGCGACGGCCCCGCCGTTCCGGATCGCGGCCAAGCCGGCGTCGGCGATCCCCGAGAGGAGCCCCTTCCAGCCGACGTGGAGCACGGCGAGCGCGGGCTCCCCGTTCGCCCGGCAGAGGGCAACGGGAAAGCAGTCGGCGGTTAAAAGCATCATGCCCTGACCCTGCCGGTCGGTCCAGAGGCCGTCGCAGCGCTCGTACACGGTTCCGGGCGTCACGACCCCGCGTGGGCAAGCCTCCGTCACCTCCGCGCCGTGCACTTGCCAGGCCATCGTGGTCGTCTCCGGGTCTGCGCCGACGGCTTCGGTCAGCCGCCTCCGGTTCGCGACGACACGCTCTGGCTCGTCGTCCGTGAGGATTCCGAGGTTGAGCGACTCGTACGGGCCTTCGCTCACGCCGCCGAGGCGCGTCGAGAACGCCACGCGATACGGAACAGGCCCGTTCCAATGAAAGAGCTTCATCCGCCGACGAGCGTCACGATCACATTCGTCGAATGCTCGAACGCGCTTCCGAAGAGCTCGTTGAACTGCTCGCGGAAGAAAATGATCACGCCGAAGATGATGAACATTCCGTACTGGTCCGCTGCGCTCCAGGTCGCGTAGACCTCGTCGCTCATGAAGGCTCCGACAATCCGCGAGCCGTCCAGCGGAGGGACCGGGAGGAGGTTGAAGAGTCCGAGTACGAGATTGATCTCGTACGACCGAATGAGGACGTTCCTCGTCACCTCTCCGAGCTGCATGTGGACGAGCGCGGCGACACAGGCGAGCGCGATCACGAAGTTGGTCGCCGGCCCCGCGGCTGCGACGAACGCCATGTCGTACTTCGGCCGGCGAAAGTGCTGCGGCTGCACCTGGACGGGCTTCGCCCAGCCGAAGACGAAGTTGCTCAGGAAGTAGGTGACGACGAACATCGCCGTCCCGAGCGGGTCGAGATGGACGATCGGATTCAACGTGAGGCGGCCCTGCTCCTGGGGAGTCGGGTCGCCGAGACGGGTTGCGACGACCGCGTGCGCGAGCTCGTGCAGGACGAGGCTCGCGATCAGGATCGGCGCGAGGTAGAGGAAGAGCTCGACGTCGCTCACGTTGACTCTGCGAGCGTCTTTGCGGCCTCAAGCTCGGCGCTTCGGCCGGCGAGCTCCCCGTTGAGCTTCCTGCGCAGGAGCTCGCCGAGGATCTCCCCGACGCGCGGTGACTCGGTGACGCCGAGTCCCGCGAGGTCCCCGCCCGAGATCTCGAGCCGAACCCCGCGTAGTTGCTCGAAGTACCGAACGAGACGCTCGCGCACGGCGGAGCGCGCGGGCGCGAGCGCGAGCGCGAACAGAGTGCCGTCCGGGTCGTGCGGCTCGACGAGGCGCCGGATCTCCGCAGGCTCGTCGGCCTCCGCCAGTCGGCTCTGCAAGAGCGGCGCCACGGTAACCGCGTCGGCGATCAGCTCGGCGTCGCGGCGCCGGAGCTTCAGACGCGCGAACCAGTCGAAGAGCTCGTCCGGCGGGAGGCGCCGGACGAGGACGGCCAGGCGAAGCCGCCAGGCGGGAACGTCGCGTGCGTAACGCGAGCGAACGGCGTCGACCTCCCGAACGAGGCGGATCGCCTCGTCGTCGGCCGCGAGGTGCGGATGGATCTCGTGGTCCAGACCGATCTCGTCGAGCCGGGCGATCGCGTCCTCGATGCGCTCCTCGGAGAGCAGCGCTTGGAGCTCGTCACGAAGACGCGAGGAGGAAAGCTCACCGACGAGGCTCATCTCGACGCACGCGCGGGCAAGGGCGAGCGTGTGCGCGTCCATGCGAAAGCCGTAGCGGTTCTCGTAGCGGATCGCGCGAAAGATCCGCGTCGGGTCGTCGATGAACGACAGGTTGTGCAGGACGCGGACCACGCCGCCCTCGAGATCGCGAAGGCCGCCGAAGTAATCGACGAGCCGTCCGAAATCCTCCCCCTTCAGCGACACCGCCATCGCGTTCACGGTGAAGTCACGGCGAAAGAGATCCTGCCGCAGCGTCGCCTGCTCGACTCGCGGAAGGGCGGCCGGATAGTCGTAGAACTCGGTCCGCGTCGTGGCGACGTCGACGTGGCGATGTCCTTCGTACACGACGACGGCCGTGCCGAACTTCTCGTGAGGGACGACGCGGCCGCCGAGCGCCTGCGCGAGCTCGCGGCCGAACGCAATCCCGTCGCCCTCGACAGCGATGTCGACGTCGAAGCTCGGCTCGTCCGTGAGGACGTCGCGAACCGCGCCACCGACGAGGTAGACACCGTCGTAGCGCTCGCTCACCGCCTGGACGGCCTCGAAGATCCGTTCCAGATGGCCGAGCGCGAGCAGACGGTCACGCAGATCGGCGGCAGCGGGCGGCTCGCCCTCGTCCCTGACGGGCCCTTCGAGCGCGCGGAGAAGGTCGCTTCGCGCGACGACCCCGATTACGGCCCCGTCGCGGATGACAGGGACGCGGCCGGCGTCGGTCGAAGCTACGAGACGCTGCAGCTCGGCCAGCGGCGCCTCCTCCCCGCACGTCACGACCTGAGAGCTCATCACGCTCTTGACGGGTGCGTGCGAGAGCCCATGGCCGATCGCCTTGTCGAGGTCCTCGCGCGTGACCAGGCCGACGAGGCTCACCTCGTCCCCGACCTGGATCCCGCTCTGGCGGTGGCGCTGGCACATGACCATCGCATGGGCGACCGTGTCGTCCGGCGCGACGAAGCGCGGCGGGTGGGACATGATGTCGCCGGCCGTCAGCGGCCGCTGGACGGCGCTCGGAAGCGCCGCGAGGGCGCGCTCGCGTGCCTCCGAGAGAGGGCCGCGGAAGACGGCCGAGGCGGCCTGCGCGTGTCCCCCACCCCCGAGCGCTTCGGCGACGGCGCCCGCGTCGAGCTCGGCCACGCGCGTGCGGACGACGCAGAAGACGCGATCGCCCATCTCGACGAGGGTAACGAGCGCCCTGGCGTCGGTCAGATCGACGAGCTTGTGTGCGAGATTCGAGACGCCGTCGACGTATTCCGGCCACGCCACCGCAGTCACCAGCACCTCGAACCCGCCCACCTCGTGCGTTTCGAGCCCGTTCAGGAGGGCGTCGAGAAGCGCGCGCTCGTTGTCGCCGAGGGGCGAATGGAGGTACTGCGCGATCATGTCCTGGCGGGCCCCATGGCGCAGGCACCATGCGAGCGCGTCGGCATCGCGCTGGGTCACGCTCGGGTACGTCAGAGAGCCGGTGTCCTCGTGGATGCCGAGCGCAAAGACCGTCGCTTCGAGCGGCGTCACGAGGATCTCACGCTCAGCGAGGATGCCGACCATCGTCGTCGTGAGAGCCCCGTCCTCGGAGACGACGATGTTCTCCGCAGGAATCCAGTCGGGCCGCTCGGGTTGGTGGTGATCGAATGCGACGACCTCGACGCCCGGCCGGCGTGCCACTTCCTCGAAGTCGCCAAGCCGCGCCGAGTGCACGGTCTCGACGACGACGAGCCGCTCGATCGCATCGAGGTCGACGCGTCCCGTCTCCGCGACGTCGAGCTCCTCGGCGTGGAGCCGGTAGAACTCCCGGACGTTCCGGTTCAGCGAGCCCGAGAGCGCGACGGTCGCGCCGGGATAGAGCCGCCTCGCGGCGAGCATCGAGGCAAACGCATCGAAATCCGTGTTCGTGTGCGTGACGATGACGTCCACGCTGAAAGGGTAGACCTACGGCTTCGTGGGAACCCGTCGGCGCTCGCGACCGGCGCTCTACAGGTGGCCGATCGCCTCGATCTCGATCAGCGCGCCCTGCGGAAGGGCGGATACCTCGATCGTCGCCCGCGCCGGCGGCTTCGAGCCGACGTGGCGGCCGTAGACGTCGTTCATCTGGGCGAAGCCAGCGAGGTCGGCCAGGTAGATCGTGGTCTTGACGAGCTGAGCCAGGCTGGAGCCCGCCTCCTCGAGGATCGTGCTCAGGTTCTGCATGACGCGCTCGGTCTGCTCGCCGATCCCGCCCTCGATCATCTGATTGGTCTCGGGATCGATTGCGAGCTGTCCCGAGACGAACACGAGACCGTCGGAGCGAATCGCCTGCGAGTACGGCGCGCCCTGGAAGGGAGCGGGCGCCTTCTCGGTGCGAACGATCTCTTTCGTCACTAGGTCTCGATTCGTTCGATCGACGCGCCCAGCGCGCGCAGGCGCTCGTCGATTCGCTCGTAGCCGCGGTCGATCTCGCGCACGTTCGCGATCGTCGAGGTTCCCTCCGCACACAGGCTTGCGATCAGCATCGCCATGCCGGCCCTGATGTCGGGGCTCGAGAGCCGCTCGCCGTAGAGCTTCGACGGCCCGCTGACGAGAGCCCGGTGCGGATCGCAAAGGACGATCCGGGCTCCCATCCCGACGAGCTTGTCGACGAAGAAGAGGCGGTTCTCGAACATCTTCTCGAAGATGAGCACCGTCCCCCGGGCCTGCGTCGCGACGGCGAGCGCGATAGATGTCAGGTCGGCGGGAAAGGCCGGCCACGGACCGTCTTCGATCTTCGGGATCTGGGAACCGACGTCGTCGCGGATCACGAGCTCCTGGTCGCCGGAGACGCGGACGGACGTCCCCTCCACCACACAGTCGACGCCGAGCCGCTCGAACGCAGGCCAGATTGCGACCAGATCGTCCGCATCGACGTTCTGGATCTCGATCTCGCCGCTCGTGACGGCGCCGAGGCCGACGAAGCTCGCGACCTCGATGTGATCGGGGCAGATCCGCCACTCGCCGCCGTGCAGGCGCTCGACGCCGTGCACCCGCAGGACGTTCGAACCGATTCCGTCGATTTGCGCGCCCAGGGAGACGAGGAAGCGGCAGAGGTCCTGGACGTGGGGTTCGCAGGCCGCGTTTCCGATCGTGGTGTCGCCGCGCGCAAGGACGGCGGCCATGACGGCGTTCTCCGTTCCCGTGACGGAGGCTTCGTCGAGGAAGATCGCCGTTCCGATCAGGCCGTGCGAACGCATTTGAAACCGTCGGTTAGTGTGGACGTCGGCACCGAGACGCTCGAGCGCGTCGATGTGCACGTCGAGCCGGCGGCGCCCGATCACGTCGCCGCCCGGGGGCGGAACGATCGCTTCGCCGCAGCGCGCGAGGAGCGGGCCGGCGAAGAGGATCGAGGCGCGGATGCGCCGGCAGAGCTCTTCGTCGAGCTCGGCCTTCGGCTCCTGCGCTGCGTGAATGCGGACCGTCCCCGGAGCGGGGTGCTCGATCTCGACGCCGAGATCCGCGGCGAGCTCCAGCATGGTCTCGACGTCGAGGATCGCAGGGACGTTCGCGAGGGTGATGGGCTCGTCCGTGAGAAGACAGGCGGCGATGATCGGAAGAGCCGCGTTCTTGTTCCCGGCGGCCCGAACGGACCCGTTCAACGGCCGTCCGCCCTCGATAACGAACGACTCCGTGACGGCGTCGGTGCTCAATTGCTCGGTGATGAAGGTATCCATGACGTCAGACGGTTCCGCCGGCGGCGAGCGGGCTATCCTACCGGCCCTTGTGGACGTGACACGGCAGCGCGCCTGGGAAACTTTGACGAAGTACACGAAGAGCGAGGCGCTCCTTCGCCACGCGCTCGCGGTGGAGGCCGCGGTCGGCGGGTACGCGGTGCGGTCGGGCGAGAACGAGGAGCTCTGGCGCGCGACGGCGCTTCTGCACGACTTCGACTACGAGCTGCACCCGACGCTCGACAAGCACCCGCAGGACGGTGCACCGATCCTCCGCGAGGAAGGCTACCCCGAGGGGCTCGTCCAGGCCGTTCTCTCGCATGCCGAGCATCTGCAGATGCCGCGCGACACGCCGCTCAAGAAGACTCTGTTCGCATGTGACGAGCTGGCGGGGTTCGTCCATGCGTGCGGGCTCGTCCGCCCCGACGGAATCGCGACGCTCGAGCCGAAGTCCGTGCGCAAGAAGCTCAAGCAGCCGTCGTTCGCAGCCGGCGTTCACCGCGACGAGGTCTACCGCGGCGCCGAGGAGCTCGGCCTCGACCTCGACGAGCACATCGGCAACGTGATCGCGTCAATGCGTCCCGTCGGGGAACAGCTCGGCCTCCGTGCTGCCTCGTAGGGGTAGGGCTTGCCTTCCCCCGCGGGCCGGGCAAGCCCGGCCCCCTACAGCGCTGACACGAGGCGCTCGAGGTCGTCCTCGCTGGTCCAGAAGCCGCACGACGCCCGCACCCAGCCGAGGCCCGGGAGATCGCGGACGATCACGCCTCGCTCCTCGAGACGCCTTACGAGCGTGTCTGCAGGCTCGGCCGGCTTGAAGCTCACGAGCGTCGCTTGGCCGGGCTCGCTCACGACGTCGACCCGTTGGGCGAGGAGCTCCCGGCAGCGGTCAGCCGTCGCGCGCGCCGCCTCGAAGCGGCCCTCTCCGACCTCCTCCGCGAGCCTGATCGACGCCAGGAGGCCCGCCGTCGAACCGGCCGGCGTGAACACCGACTCGTATCGTCGCGCGTCGGGCCACGGCTCGAGCGAGACGACGTCCTCCCAGCTCGCGTAGGAAGGAAAGGTCATCTTGAGCGCTTCGATCCGGTCGAGACGGACGTAGAGCGCGCCCGTCGCATCGGGGCCGCAGAGCCATTTCTGGCCCGACACAGTCTAGAAGACGCAGCCGAGCTCCTCGACGTCCACTGGAATCGCCCCCACGCTCTGGGCGCCGTCGACGAGGAGCGCGACTTCCCGGCTGACCAGCTCGCGGATGGGAAGCACGGCGCCGGTCGTCCAGGCAACGTGCGAGACGGCGATCAGCCGCGTCCTGGGCGTGATCGCCTCGTCGAACGCGTCGAGCGCCTCGGCAGCCGGACGGTCGCGTACGGACGCGATGCGGACGTCGAGCTCCCAGGCGCGCAACGCGCCAAGCAAACCAGGATGCTCGACGTCGCTCGTGACGACCTCGTCGCCCGGACGTAGCCGCAGACCGGCGACGACCGCGTTGCACCCCTCCGTCGTGGAAGTGGTTAGGGCGATCGACCCCGTCGGAGCGCCGATCAGCCGAGCGACGGCGTCGCGAAGCTCGCCGCGGAGGGCGTTCCACTC
>JACCYG010000217.1 GCA_013696595.1 Actinomycetota bacterium
TCCATACACGAACCTGACCCTCGACGGCCTCGCCGAGACGCTCGTCGAGTCGGGGTCGGAGCAGCAGCTCGCCTACATCTCGCCGATCCAGTGGCACGAGCTCGAGTCCCTCGACGCCCTCGTCACGATCTGGTCCGAGCACAACACGCGCTCGTTTAGCCGCGCCGACTCGGGCCGCCACAGCCGCCTGATCGCCGCCCAGCGCCAGCTCTCGAACCGGCGCTGGGAACGCATCGCAAAGGGGGACATGCGCTGGTGCGGAACGCTCCATCCGACCTACGCACACGCCCAAGACGCGGACATGTCGCTTGCGGAGTACGAGGACTTCTTCTTCGCCGCCTGCCACACGGACAAGGAAAACCCGGCGCGCCACTGGAAGGAGGTCGCACGGGCGCTCGGGGCGCGTGCGAAGGAGCTCGAGTCCGTGCGCGAGCTGCGGATTGTCGGTCCCGACACAGACCTCCGCGTGGGAGTCGCGGGACGCAAGTGGATCGCTGCGGAGGGCCGGTACAACATGCCCGACGGCGAGGTCTTCACGAGTCCCGTAGAGACCGAAGCCGAAGGGGAGATCCGCTACACGTTCCCTGCGATCTTCCAGGGCCGCGCAGTGGAGGACGTCCGTCTTCGCTTCGAGGGAGGACGCGTCGTCGCAGCCGAAGCCTCACGTGGGGACGACTACCTCCAGTCTCTCCTCGACATGGACGAGGGCGCACGCATCCTCGGGGAGGTCGCGTTCGGCCTGAACTACGAGATCGACCGCTTCACGCGAAACATCCTCCTGGACGAGAAGATCGGCGGGACGATGCATCTCGCTCTCGGCGCGGGCTTCCAGCAGGCGGGCGGGAAGAACTCGTCGGCGCTCCACTGGGACATGATCTGCGACCTCCGCGAGGGCGGCGAGGTCTACGCCGACGACGAGCTCGTCTGGAACGACGGCGCGTTCCTGCACGAGGTTCCGGCCCTCGAGGTCGCGGGCGGGCGTGGCTGATTCGCGAGTCGACCGCCTTGCGGCGGTCCTCGTCGACTACTCCACAGCCGTCAAGCCTGGCGACCTCGTCGCCATCGAGAGCACGCCGCTCGCTGCTCCGCTCGTGCGCGCCCTCTATGAACGCGTGCTCGCCGCGGGCGGGCATCCGGACGTCCGCATCGCCATCGACGGCCTGAGCGAGGCGCTTCTGAAGGAAGGAGACGACGCCCAACTCGAGTGGCTGAGCCCGGCCCGGCTCGAAGAGGCCGAGCGCGCCGACGTGCGCATGTACCTCGAGTCCGAGCTCAACACGCGCACGCTTTCCGGCGTGCACCCGGCCAGGCAGGCGATCGCGTCTCGCGCGCGCCAGCGCATCGGGGATCGTGTGCTGGAGCGGGCCGCGAACGGAGACCTGCGCTGGACCGTGACCCTCTTCCCGACGAACGCATCGGCGCAGGACGCGGAGATGTCACTCGCCGAATATGAGGATTTCGTCTATCGGGCCGCTCTTGTCGACCGCGAGGATCCGGTAGGGGAGTGGCGATCGTTCGGGGAGCGCCTCGGGCGACTTGCCGAATGGCTGGGCGGAAAGGGCGAAATCAGGATCGTCGCCGAAGGCACAGATCTCACGCTCGGAGTCGGGGGGCGCACATGGGTCCCGTCGAACGGGAAGGAGAACTTGCCGGACGGCGAGGTCTTCACCGGCCCGTTAGAGACGGAAGTCGAGGGAGAGATCGCGATCACCTTTCCGGCTGCATTCCAGGGGCGTCTCGTCGAGGGGATCCGGCTTCGCTTCGAGGGCGGCGAGGTCGTCGAGGCCTCGGCGCGAAAGGGCCAGCCGTTCCTCGAGGAGATGCTGGCGATGGATGCCGGAGCGCGGCGCGCCGGAGAGTTCGCCTTCGGATTGAACGAGTCGATTCAGAATTACACGCTGAACACGCTCTTCGACGAGAAAATGGGCGGGACCGTGCACCTCGCGCTCGGAAAGTCATATCCCGAGACGGGCGGCGTGAACGTGTCAGCGCTCCACTGGGATCTGGTCTGCGACCTCCGGGCCGGGAGCGAGGTCTACGCGGACGGCGAGGTCGTGTACCGCGACGGCCGTTTTCTCGACGGCGTAGCGTGAAAGGCCGTCGCTTGCCCGCACCGGTCCGCTGATCGCGCTCGTCGGGGACACGCATCTGCCGCGCGGAGCGCGCCGGCTTCCCGACGCCTGCCTCCGCATACTCGCCGAGGCGGAGCTCATCGTGCACACAGGGGACTTCATTGCGGCGAGCGTGCTCTCGGAGCTTCGGGAGCTCGGGCCCGTCGCAGCGGTGCACGGAAACATGGACGAGCCCGCGCTGCGCGCTGAGTTGCCGGAACGGACGGTCGTCGAAGCGGCGGCGCTTCGGATCGGAGTGGTTCACGATGCCGGCCCCGGAGAGCGCCGGCACGAGCGCCTGCGCGCGTGGTTTCCCGATTGCGGCCTCGTCGCCTACGGGCACACGCACTGGCCGGAGATCGCGCAACACGAAGGACTGTGGATCGTGAATCCCGGCAGCCCAAGCGAGCGCAGGCGCGCTCCGGTGCACGCGATGGCCGTTGTGCGCGACGGTGAGCCCGTGCTCGTCGAGCTCTCCTAGAACGACCTTGACGCTCGGAGCCCTTCCGTCCGACGACCTCTTTATCATACGAACATATGTTCGTTCGACTCATTGGATTTGCGGTCGCGCTCGTCCTATTCTTCGCCGTTGAGCTCGGGCTCGCGCGTACGTCGAGCAGCGCCGGCCCCGAAGGGCGATACGTGGTCCAACCCGGAGACACATTGTGGGAGATCGCCGCGGCCCGCTACGACGGCGACCCGCGCGAGGCGATCTGGCGGATCAAGGAGCGGAACGAGCTCTCGAGCTCACTGATCGTCCCGGGAACGGCTCTCGCGCTCCCGGCTCCGTGAAATCCGCCGCCGTACACTTGTTGCGTGGATCTCGATCTCGTGTTTCTCGGCACGTCCGGCTCGGTGCCGACCGCGCGGCGCGCGCCCTCGGGGCTGCTCGTCCGGCGCGGGGGCGAGCGCCTCCTCTTCGACTGCGGCGAGGGGACGCAGCGTCAACTCCTCCGGTCGACGATCGGGCTCGTCGAGCTGCCCGAGGTCTTCCTCACTCACTATCACGCCGACCATTACCTTGGCCTGCCGGGGATGATGAAGACGTTCGCGCTCCGTGGCCGTGAGGTTCCGCTCACGATCTACGGGCCGCCGGGGCTGGTCGACCTCTTCAGCGCGCTTCAGCGCATCTTCGGAAAGCTGACGTATGCGTACGACCTCGTGGAGCTCCGGCCGGGCGATGCGCTGGAGCGGGACGGCTACCGGATCGGTGTCTTCCGCGTCCATCACGGCCATTCGTCGAACGGCTACGCCCTCGTCGAGGCCCCTCGCGCAGGTGAGTTCAACATGGACGCTGCGACCGCGCTCGGCGTACCGATCGGGCCGCTTTTCGGCGCGCTTCAGCGTGGCGAAACCGTCACCGGTGCGGACGGCAGCCCCGTGCGACCGGAGCAGGTCCTTGGCCCGCCGCGGCCGGGCCGGAAGATCGTCCTGACCGGCGACACGCGCCCGGCGCGGTCGGTCGTCGACGCCGCGAGCGGGGCGGACGTGCTCCTGCACGAGGCGACGTTCGCGGGGGAGGAGCGGGAGCGCGCGGCGGAGACAGGGCACTCGACGGCGCTCGACGCCGCTGCGCTCGCGCGGGAGGCCGGCGTGAAGATGCTCGTCCTGACCCACCTCTCGAACCGTTACTTCGGGCCCGAGATCGCGCGCGAGGCGCGCACGGTTTTTCCCGAGACGTTCGTCCCGAGGGACTTCGATATGATCGACGTCCCGTTTCCCGAGCGGGGCGCACCGCGCCTCGTGAAGGGCGGAGCGCTGGAACGCCGGGAGGAGGCCGAGCCGAGTGGGCATGGTGCAAGTCGCACTGACCCGCGACCTGACGGAGGCGGAGGAGATCCAGGCGATCCTCGAGGCGGCGGGGATACCCTCGGAGCTGCAGTCCGCGGTCGAGCACCATCCGGCCGCGCTCGATGACACTCCGACGAAGGTGTTCGTTCCGGAGGAATCGCTCGAAGACGCCCAAGAGGCGATCGAGGCGATGACAGAACCCGACGAGCTCATCGGCGGGCGCTAACCAGCGCGACGCGCTCCTGTGAGGCTCGCGCAGCCGCGCTCGCTCCGGCGGGCAAGTCCAGTCACGTCCGGATGGAAACCGACACGGTGCGTTCAGCACGCGCGCGCTTTTGCCCGATACGCTGACCGCAAGGGTGTAACCAGGGTCCCGCGGCAACAGCGCGCGCCTCAAGAAGACGACCCGTCGACTGGATCAGACAGCGAGCCGCGCCGTCCGGCCGGGTCCGCTAGGTTGCCGCCGGCCCTTTAACTCGGTCCCGTGAGACCGGAAAGGAGGACGTTTGCCTGCGCTAGCCCGCGCGTCGAAGGCCCTGCTCGACGCGGATGCGATCGAACGAACGCTGGCGCGGATCGCCCACGAGATCGTGGAGCGAAACGCGGACTTCGAC
>JACCYG010000286.1 GCA_013696595.1 Actinomycetota bacterium
CCCGCGGCGCCCACGAGCCTATGAGGCCGACGCCGCCTCGAGCAGCTCCTCCCAGCGGGCGAGAAGCGACTGAAGCTCGTCGCGGGCGCGCCGGTGCGCCGCGATCTTGTCGGCGTCGGACCAGTCATCGGCGAGCGAACGTTCGAGCGAGGCGACGACCTGCTCCTGCTCCCCGATCCGCGCCTCGATCTCCTCGAGCGGATTCGGCCCCCCCTTGGCACCTTCGGGCCGCGCGCGCTTGCGCGGCTTCTCCTGCCTGACCGGCTCCGGCGGCCGGTCGAGTTCCGCCCGGCGCGCCACGAAGTCGGCCCACCCTCCGTTGTAGGCGTTGATCGCTCCGTCCTCGATGGCGAAGGTGCGCTCGGCGACTGCGTCGAGAAGCGCGCGGTCATGCGAGACGAGGAGGACCGTTCCGGGAAACGCCTCGACGGCCTCCTCGAGCGCCTCGCGGCTCTCGAGATCGAGATGGTTCGTCGGCTCGTCCAGCACGAGGAAGTTCGCGCCGGAGGCGACCACGAGCGCCAGCGTGAGGCGGCGACGCTCGCCGCCCGAGAGCACGGCGACCGACTTCTCATGGGCTTCCCAGCCGGAGAAGAGAAAGCGCCCCAGGAGCTTCTGCGCCTGAGGTCGTTGAAGATCGGTGCGCTTGAGGACGGTCTCGAGCACGGTGAGCTTCTCGTCGAGCTCGAGCTCGTGTTGGGAGAAGTAGGCCGGGATGACACCGTGCCCGAGCCGCACCCGGCCGGCCAGCGGCTCGCGGTACCCCAGCATGGTCTCTAGGAGTGTGGTCTTGCCCGAGCCGTTCGGGCCAATCAGAGCGACATGCTCGCCTCGGTCGATCGCAAGCGCCCCTCGCTCGATCAAGTGCTTGTCGCCGGCGGCGAGCTTCGCGTCCTCGACCTCGACGACTGTCCGCCCGCTGCGCGGCGGGTTCAGGAACTCGAAGCCGAGACTGCGCGCCCGTCGCGTGAGGAGGTTGTACTCGCCCCTCGCCTCTGCCCGTTCCTCGTCCAGGCGGGCGATCTGCGTCAGCTTGGCCTGCGCCTGCTTCGCCTTGCTTTTCTTGTAGCGAAAGCGGGCGACGAAGCGCTCAAGCCGTTCGATGTCGGCCGAGACCCGCGCCGCGGTCTTCGCCGCGTGCGCCGCCCGCTCGGCCTTCTCGCGCCGCCAGGCGTGCCAGGGGCCGGCGAAGTACGTCGAGCGGCCGGCTTCCAGTTCAAGCGTCGCGTTCGCGACCGCTTCGAGGAACCAGCGGTCGTGCGCCACGAGCACGACCGCGGCGTCGAGCGACGCCAGCTCCTGCTCGAGCCATTCGAGGCGTGTGACATCAAGGTGGTTCGTCGGCTCGTCGAGAAGGATCAGGTCCGGATCGCCGCCGAGCGCGCGAGCGAGCGATGCGCGGGTCAGTTCTCCGCCGGAAAACGAGTCGAGGTGACGGTCGAGGTCGGAGTCCGCGAATCCGAGCCCGCGGACGACCGCGGTCGCCCGATCGCGCCAATCGTATCCGCCCGCGTGCTCGAGGCGAGCCTGAGCATCCGAGTAGCGCGCGAGCGTCGTCGTATCGTGAGCACCCCCGGCCATCGCGCGCTCGAGCGCGCGTAGCTCTTCTTCGACTGTGACCAGATCCGCCGCGCCCGCAAGGACGTACTCGCGTAGCGTGAGCCCACGCTGAAGTGGAGGGCGCTGGTCGTGGAGCGCGACCCGAGTTCCCTTTGCGAACGCGAGTTTTCCCCCGTCGAGACGGGTTTCGCGCATGAGTGCGCGCAGGAGGGTTGTCTTGCCCGCTCCGTTCGGCCCGGAGAGGGCGACGCGGTCGCGGCGCTCGACCTTGAAGCTCACCCCGTCGAAGAGCGGCTCGCCCGCGATCTCCTTCCGGAGGTTCGATGCGATGACGACGGCCATCGGCATATGGTCGCACGCCGCGAACCGAACTCCCCAGTGGCCTGGCCGGCTGTGTCCCGTTCGCCCCCGGCTGCGGTGCGAGCCGGGTTAGCGCTCCGCGGCGCCGACCGGTGCCCCGACGAGCTGGCGTGCGGCGTCCGCGATCGCCTCGGCGTCGATCCCGGC
>JACCYG010000360.1 GCA_013696595.1 Actinomycetota bacterium
CGCGGTGCGTCTCCTCGACCGGGGTTTCTTCCGAATCGGCGGAGAGGAATACGCCGAGGAGAACGAGAGCTTCGGTCTCGCAACGATGCGCCGGTCGCACGTGACGCTCGAGGAGGATTACACGCTCACGTTCGACTACCCCTCCAAGAGCGGGAAGAGGCGGGTCCGGTCAGTCGTCGACCCGGAGGTCTACGAGGTCGTCGCCGCGCTGAAGACACGTCGTTCGGGGCCGCGGGACCTCCTCGTCTACAAGGCGGACGGCACCTGGTTCGACGTGAAGTCCGACGACATCAACTCGTACATCAAGGAGGTGACGGGAGGCGACTTCTCGGCGAAGGACTTCCGCACCTGGAGCGGCACCGTCGTCGCAGCCCTGGCGCTCGCTGTCTCCGGGGAGGTCGCGAAGTCCAAGGCCGGACGCAAGCGCGCCATCACGCGTGCGATCGGGGAAGTCGCACATCACCTCGGGAACACGCCCGCGGTGGCGCGCGCCTCCTACATCGATCCACGCGTGTTCGACCGCTATCTCGGCGGCGTGACGATCGGCGGCGTGCTCCCCGAGCTCGGCGACGTCGGCGAGCTCGGCCAGCCTGCGTTCCACGGGCGCGTCGAAGAGGCTGTGCTCGACCTCCTCGAGGAGGAGCCAAGCCCGGCGCTCGAGAAGGTCGCGTAGACCGCGTTCGAGGGTTTCTTTGCACCTCGCGCAGATTTCCTGACGAAGCGCGCAGCACACGCGCGCCTTTCCGCGCTACGGTCCAAGTCGGGGGTCGGGGGCCGAAGGCCCCCGGGGGCAAACTCGCGCGCGGGACTTAAAGGCTCATTTGCCGCGCGAGCCGGAGCGCGACCGCACCGAGCGCCGCTCCCGCGACCGCATCGAGGACGTAATGGTTCGCGGTCGCGAACACGACGAGGGCGACGAGCGGTGGGTACCCCGGCGCGATCCGGCGTACGAGAGCACTTTGCGCCGTTGCTTCGATTCCCGCGGCGGTCACGACCGCGTACGCGAGATGGATGCTCGGCATCGCCGCGAGCGGGTCGTACAGCTCGGCGACCAGACCTCGATCGAGGTCGAAGCCGCTCACGTCCGCGATCGTGTCGACGAACCCCTCGAGGGTCCGAGGCGGCGCGACCGGAAAGAGGAGAAAGACGGGCTGCGCACCGACCGTGGCGAGGACGGCAGCGCGGCGCAGCCGATGGAACTCGGGATCGCCGAACCGGAAAAGCCGGAACAGCCACCCCACCGTGAGCCCCACGTTCAGCGTCACGTACGCGACGTTCAGCACGGCGATCAATCGCTTGCGCGGAAGAAGCGTCCGCTGGAGCGCCGGTTCGACCTCGATTCGAAGCCGGCGCTCGAGTGCGAGGATGCGGCGCGCGTTTCGCTCGCCTCTCGCACGCGCGTCCGTGCGGAGCTTGACCTGCCGCCCGAGCAGATAGACGGCGTACACGCCGAGGCCGATCGCCGCCTCGCGGCGGCCCGAAAAGCTGGATCCGGGCACCAGCAGCTGAGTGTTCCCGATCCCGGCCCGGATGGATACTTCGAACGGATGGGACGGACGCAACGCCAACTCGTTCGCCTCGCTCTCGGCAGCGCGGTGACCGCCGGGTTTCTCTGGCTCTTCTTGCGCGAGGTCGACCTCCCGGCGGCCTGGAGCGAGATCATCGCGCTCCCCTTCTGGGCCCTTGCAGGCTCGCTCGGGCTCGTGCTCGTGAACGTCGCGGTCATGGCGCTTCGCTGGCGGTACCTGCTGGAGGGAGCCGGCTACCCTGTTCCCCTTCGTTCGCTTTTCTCGACGATCTCGGTCGGGCGCGGCGCGAACAACGTCCTCCCTGCCCGTGGCGGCGACCTGATCAGGATCGAGTCGATGCGGGAGGTGGCGAGCGTGCCCGCCTTCGTGACCGCCGCGACGCTTTTCGGCGAGAGAGTCCTCGACGGCGTCGTCTTCTCGATCTTCATCCTCACGGGCGCACTCCTGATCGGTCAGGGGGGCGCGATGCTCTTGACCGGGATCGCGCTGGCCGCAGGCAGCGGGCTCGGGCTATCCCTCCTCGTTCTCGCGGCGGGCCACCCCGACGCAGCGAGCCGGTTCGCCGCGCGCGCGAGCCGGAGGCTGCCCGTCCGTTGGCACGAACGGATCGTGCGCGCGTCCGCACACTTCACCGAAGGCCTCGGTGCATTCGCCCACACCCGGCGGCTTGCCCTCTGCCTCGCCGGGTCGGCCGTCATGTGGCTCGCAGACGTGGCGATGTTCGCGCTCGTCGGCCGAGCGTTCGGGCTGGGGCTCGACGCGGGCGCGTACTTCCTGCTGGAAGGGATCGGCAACCTTGTCCTCGCGGTCCCGGCGACTGCGGCCGGCTTCGGAAGCTTCGACTATCTAACCCTTGTCGCCGCGCGCGGCGTCGACATTCCGGAGCACGCCGCGACCGCCTACGTCCTGACGATGCACGCGCTCGTCGTCCTTCCGATCACGATCCTCGGGGCCGCGCTGGTCCGCCCCGCCCTTCCTCGCGTCTTCCGGCGGGGGCCCGCGGCCGAAAAGGGCGGCTAGCGTCCGCGGGAGCTCGCGAGCTCGCGCGCGAGGTAGTCGACCTCGTGCGGACGCATGAGGCCCACGGTCAACGCCTCGACGACCCGGCGTCGGCGCGCGTCCCGATCCAGCAAGGCGGGCTCGATCGGCCGCCGTTCCGAGCGGGCTTCATCGATGGCCTCGTCGAGAGCCCCGGCGAGCTCGGCCAACCCGACGCGTCGCGACCCGGTGAGACACGACGCGGCGACCTGGCCCGCGGTGAGCGGCATGCTTTGGCGCAGGAGCGCGAGAATCGCTTCGTCGATGTCGACCGTCGGCGCCGACACCGCTTCCGGAATCGAGAGGTAGACGCGCGTGCGGCCGAGGACGAGGGGGTCGTACGCGAGCGCCGCGGGCTGGACGTGACGCGGCCTGCCCCGCCGAACGAGCGCCTCGATTCCACGCCTGAGCGGCCCGATGTCCCCATCCCGTGACGGGCGGCCCTCGGGAAAGACGAGAAGGACTCCGCCCGAGCGAAGCAGATCCACGAGGGCGCGGAAGTCGGCCGCCGCCTGAGCGGCGCGGCGGCTCCAGAACTCCGACAGACCGGCGCTCAAGTCGTCCGGCGAGACCGGTGACCACAGGATGTCCACGTAGTCAGGCCCGAGGACCTCTCGCGCCAGCGCAGGCGAGCTCGACCCGACGCGCGAGGCGCGACTCCGGAGCCGCTCGGCGATCGAGGGGCCGACAACCTCGTCCAGCCGCTCGTCGGGCCGCGCCTCCAGCACCTCCGCGAGGCGCGCCACGCGGGCACTTCGGATCGGATGAACCTCGACGCGTGAGAGCCAGGGGGCCACGCGGATCGGATAGAGGGCGCGACGGGCGGGCGATCCGAGCTCGGGCGGAAACCCCGCGAAGAAACCGCGGAGAAACATGTCGTCGCGCGCGGCGAAGCTCATCCTCGTCGCCTGCTTCCGCCAGAGCCGCGCCCGGTAATAGAGCGACGGCGCAAGGACGGGCGCGTCGGTCTCGCGCCGGTGCGTCGCCACGATCAATGTTCCCGGCTCGAGCTCGAAGCGCTCCGGCCCGAGCGTCTCGATTTGGAACGCCGCATTGCTGTACGCCCACATCCCGGCCGCGACGGCGTCGTAGAGAGAGGCCACATGAGTAGGATCGCGCCCGTGGCCCGTCTCGCGCTCGGAGATCCAGCGCCGGCGTTCGACCTTCCCGGCGTCGACGGACAAACGCACTCGCTCGGCGACTACGAGGGGAAACCCGTCGCCGTCGTCTTCTCGTGCTGCCACTGCCCGTACGTCGTCGCCTGGGAGGACCGGCTGAACGAGATCGCCCGCGACTACGCCAGCCACGCAGGGCTCGTCGCCGTGAACTCCAACCACTATCTCGGCGACTCGCTTGACGACATGCGGGAGCGTGCGACGGAGAGGAGATTCGTCTTCCCGTTCCTGCGCGACGAATCGCAAGAGGTCGCGCGCGCCTACGCGGCGGCGCGCACGCCCGAGGTTTTCCTCTTCGACGGCGAGCATCGGCTCGTCTATCACGGCGCGCCTGACTCGGACCACACAGACCCGACCGCCGCCGAGCCGTACCTCCGCCAAGCGCTCGACGCCACGCTGGCCGGCCAGGAGCCGTCCACCGCCGAGACTCCGGCGGTCGGCTGCACGGTCAAGTGGCGCTCTTGACCGGCTAAGACCTCTCGGGCCGCCTGGAAGTTTCAGGCCCCTCCCGCCGGACGAGCTTGAGTGCTTCCTCGCGCGTCGAGATCGCCCCGACCGCGCGCTCCTCGGCGATCCGCTCCAGGAGCCTCCCCACCTCGGGGCCGGGCGGGAGGCCGAGCTCGTCGCCGCGTAGAAGCGGTTCGGCGGGCTCCGACGCGCGCGCCTCCTCGACGGCGCGCGCGAGCTCTTCGTCGCATTTCCAGAGCGCGAGTGCATCGAGCGCCCACGGCTCCGTCTCGCGGCGGAACCGGTGCACCCCCCGCGCCGACGCATCTTCGGGGCAACGTGCGCGCAGAAGCGTACGCGCGTACCGCCTGAGCTCGTTCGAGACCGGCAGGGACTCGATCGCCTCGCCCAGGAACCAGACGAGGCGAAAACCGGGCGCGTCGATGCGGTCGGCCCCTTCGCCCCGGGTCCGTCCGCCGAGGCCCGAAAGCAGTCCGAGCTCGTCGAGGCGGTCAAAGCCGCGCCGCGAGAGCCGATCGAGCTCACCGAGGATCCGCTCCCCCGCGGGCTCGGCGACGAGCGCGGCGTGGGCGCGAAGGAGGCCTTCCGTCTCGGCGTCGAGACTGAAGCCGAGCTCGTCCGCGAGTCGCACGGCGCGGAGAAGCCGCAGAGGATCCTCGCGAAAGATGCGCGGCGTGACCGCGCGGAGCGTGCGCTTCTCCAGGTCGTCCCGGCCGCCGAGGGGGTCGACGTATTCGCCGCCGCCGACGGGGCGCGCGATCGCGTTGATCGTGAAGTCCCTCGTGAGGAGATCGCTTTCGATCCCGTCCAAGAGCGGGGTGAAATCGACCGTGCCGCCGTCGCGAAAGGCGACGCGCCAGGCGCCGTGCCGCTCCGAGAGCGTGAAGACGACCCCGCCCGCGCGGCGCGCATATTCCTGCGCGGCCGCGCGCGGCGCGCGACAGGCGACGTCGAAGTCGACGACGGGCCTGCCGAGCAGCTCGTCGCGGACCGCCCCGCCGACGACGAACGCGCCTTCTCCGGCGAGGGCGGCGACGACCCGCTCATCCATCGCGCACCTTCCGCTCCGCGCGTTCCGCTGAGACGCGGATCCCGCACGTGATCTCGTAGTTGATCGTGCCGAGGGTGCGCGCGTGCTCCTCGGCGAGGATGCCGTCGCCGAGCAGGGTCACCGGTGTGCCCTCGGGCTCGTCGCCGAGCTCCACGGCGAACGAATCCATCGAGATCGTCCCGACGACGCGTCGCCGCGTCTCTCCTACGAGCACCTCCGCCCCGGTGAGGCCGCGGCGAAAACCGTCCGCGTAGCCCACCGGAACGAGCCCGATCCGCGTGGGACGCTCCGCCCGGAAGCGCCGGCCGTAGCCGGTGCTCGCGCCCGCGGGCAGCTCTTTCGCCTGGGCGACGTGGCTCCGCCAGGAGAGCACGGGCTCGAGACCGTGCTCGGCGGGATCGTTCCCGAAGGGCGACAGACCGTAGAGCGCAACCCCGCAGCGAACGGCGTCGAACCGCGCGTCGGGAAAGCGCAGAGTCGCGGCGCTGTTCGCCACGTGGCGGACGACGCCGTCAAAACGCTCCGCGAGTTTCTCGAACCGCTCAAGTTGCTCACGCGCGAAGCTCTCATCCGGCTCGTCCGCCGTGGCGAGGTGGCTCATGAGCCCGACGACGTCGTCTCTCGACAGCGAAAGCGCTTCCTCCTCGGTCATGCCGTACCGCCCCATGCCGGTGTCGACCTTCAGATGAACCGGAAAGCCGCCCGGGATCTCCGGCCGCGACACGGCGATCTCGAGGCGACTCTCGCGCGCGAACGTCTCCTCCCCGGGCACAAGCGGCCCCATGACCAGGATGCGAGCGTCCGCGAACGACGCGCGAAGCGCCTCGCCCTCGGGAGCAGTGGCGACACAGAGGGCTGCCGCCCCTTCCTCGAGGGCGACACGGGCGACGTCCACGGCCCCGTGGCCGTAGGCATCGGCCTTCACGACTGCCCAGAGCTCGGCCTCACCCGCCGCAGCGCGCAGCCGGCGGACATTACTCCGCAACGCTCCGAGATCGATGGTGATCTCGGAGCGCCGCGCGGCGCGTTGGATCGACGTGGTCAAGAACCCGCTAATTTCCGCAAATGATGAAGGACCGGTCCGTCAGCGTGGACCTGAGCGGACGCCGCGCCCTCGTCACGGGCGCGGCAAGTGGGATTGGAGAGGCCTGCGCCCGCCGCCTCGCCGCCGCGGGCGCGGAGGTCACCGTCCTCGACCTCGACGGCGCAGGCGCCGAGGACATCGCCCGGGCCATCGGCGGCCATGCTATCCAGGCGGATCTGGCCGACCCTGCGGCCCTCGACGCGCTCGAAGTAGGCGACGCGGACATCCTCGTCAACAACGCCGGCTTTCAGCACGTCGCGGCCTTGCACGAGTTCCCGCCCGAGCGCTTCGCGGCCATGCTCCGCGTGATGGTCGAGGCGCCGTTTCGCCTCGTGCACTCCACGCTGCCGGGGATGATCAAACGAGGGTACGGCCGCGTGATCAACATCTCGTCCGTCCACGGCCTGCGCGCGTCCGAGTTCAAGGCCGGCTACATCGCCGCGAAGCACGGACTCGAGGGGCTCTCGAAGGTCATCGCGCTCGAGGGCGGGCCGCACGGGGTCACCTCGAACTGCATTTGCCCCGCCTTCGTCCGCACGCCGCTCGTCGAGGGCCAGATCGCGGATCAGGCGCGCACGCACGGGATCTCCGAGGACGAGGTGATCGAGAACGTCATGCTCGTGAAGCCGGTGATCAAGCGGCTCATCGAGCCGGAGGAGGTAGCCGAGATCGCCGTCTTCCTCTGCACGCCCGAAGCATCGTTCATGAACGGCACTTCGCTTGTCATGGACGGCGGTTGGACGGCCCAGTAGCTACGACAGCGTCGGGGAGAGCGACTCGATCACGTCGCGGGCGAT
>JACCYG010000324.1 GCA_013696595.1 Actinomycetota bacterium
GCTCACACCGGCTGAGACGAGGGTCGTGTTCGGCGCTCCGGTCCGTCTTACCGGTCTAGCGCGCGGCGTCGGAACGGCGTACCTCGAGCGAAAGCCCTACGGAGGAAGCTGGGCGCGGATGCGTGAGGTTGCACCCGCTTTAGGCGGTGCGTGGAGCACGAACGTGACGCCCTGGAGGACGACTTCCTACCGGGTTGTCGCCGGCGGCGTCACCGGCACGGCAAGCCGCGTCTTGGTCGCGGTGCGGGTCGGCTTCCACGAGCCCGCCAACGGACAGCTTCGCGGCGTCATCGGTCCGAAGCGTGCTGGGGCGAGCGTCGCGATCCAGAAACGGCGGGTGGACGGAACGTGGAAGACGCTGGCGACCGTCTCGACGAACGCGGACGGCGAATTCGCCGCGAACGTGAGCCTGCGCGCCGGCACGTACCGTGCGGTCGCCCGCCTTGGCGGCGGTTACGTTGCGGGGTACGCATACCTGCGCGTCACGTAGCGTGAGGCGGCTCGTCCTCGTCGCCGGGCTCGCGCTCGTCGCAGCCGTCTTCGCGTCACCTGCGAGTGGAGCTGCGGGGCGGATCTCCGTTGGGCTCACTCCCGACGTCACCCCCGAGGACGTCGCAGCGGCGCTCGAAGCCGCGACGGACGGCGACGTGACGTCGGATCTCGGCCCGCTCGATGCTCTCGTCCTCGCCGTTCCCGATGTCGACGGCGCCCTGGCCGCCGCCTCGGCCGTTCCCGGTGTGGACTACGCCGAGCCGGTCGAGGTGTCGCGGACGCTCGCCTTCACGCCCGACGACCCGTACGCAGGCGAGCAGTGGTACCTGTCGTCGATCCGCGCCTTCGACCATTGGGCCGCCTGGGTCGAGCCGCCGCCGCTTCCCCCCGTCCGCGTCGCCGTGATCGACTCCGGCATCGACAGCACGCATCCCGAGTTCCTCGGCGGGCGCATCGCCGAGGCGCGGAACTTCATCTCGAGCGACCCCGCTGCGACAACGGACACAGTCGGCCACGGGACGATGGTCGCCGGCGAGATCGCAGCGGCCGTCGACAACGCCGTCGGGATCGCCGGGGTCGGCATCCCGGTCGAGCTCCTGGTCGCGAAGGTCGTCGGGCCGAACGGCGGCATCTCGCTCCTCAACGAGGCTCGAGCCATCCGGTGGGCGGTCGACCGCGGTGCGACCGTCATCAACCTGAGTATCGGCGGGCCTCGAGATCCCCGCGACCCGTTCCGCGATTCGTACTCTGAGCTCGAGCGCTCGGCGATCGACTACGCGACGCGAAACGGCGTCGTGGTCGTCGCGGCCGGTGGGAACTGCGTCGACATCTGTCCCGACCCCTACGTCGGCTACCCGGCGGCTTTGCCGCACGTCGTGGGTGTCAGCGCGATCGCGTCCGACAACTCCACCCCCTTGTTCTCGAACCGTGACCGCTACCACAACGACTTCGCGGCTCCCGGGACCGAGATGCTCTCGACCTACCCACTGGCGTACTCGCCTGCCGCTTCGGATTGCACGCGGCCGGGCTACACGGACTGCGCGGTGCGCTCCGGTCACCGGAGCCCGAGCGGGACGTCGTTCTCCGCCCCGCTCGCCAGCGCCGCGGCCGCACTCTTGCAGGCCGAGAGAGGCCGGCTCGGTCTGCGGTCGCTGCACGCGAGCCAAGTGACCCTCATGCTCGAGCGGGCGGCCGTCGACATCGGAGCGCCGGGCCGCGACCGCTTCTCCGGCCGTGGCCGCCTCGATGTAGCGCGTGCGCTCTCTGCGCTCGGCCGGGCCCTGCCCGCCAGGGATCGCCTCGAGACGAACGACGACGCGGGCGCGCGGGCGCGGTCGCTCTGGGGACTGAACCGAACCGTCGACGCGACGCTCACTCGTTACGACGACGTCCGCGATGTCTACCGCGTCTACCTGCGTGCCGAACGGCGGGCCGTCTTCCGCGTTGCGGGGCTGGCGGACGCGGACCTGAAGCTCGTGCTCTGGCGTCCCGGAACGCGGCGCATCACGGGGGCGGAGCGGAGATGGGCGAACCGGCTCGCTTCGACGGACACACCGTCCTCGCATGAGCGCCTCGTCTACCGGGCCTCGCGGAGCGGCTGGTACTTCCTCGAAGTTCGCCTCGTGTCGGGGCGCGCGGGGCTTTACCGGCTCGCCATCGCGAAGCCGTAGCCCCCGCGGGACCGCTCAGCGACCGAGCAGCTCCTCGTCCGGAACCTCTCGGATCTGGCGTGCGGGATTCCCGACCATGACCGCCCGCGGCGGCACGTCCCGGAGCACGACGGCGCCTGCGCCGATGAACGCTTCTTCACCGATCTCGATCCCGGGGAGGAGAACGGCGCCGCCGCCGACACGCGCGCCTCGGCGAATCGTCGCGCCGCGAAGCAGGTCGAGCCGCTTCTCCGTCCGCCCCATGAAGTTGTCGTTCGTCGTCGTGACACCGGGCGCGATGAAGACGTCCTCCTCGAGCGTCGAATATGCGGTCACGTAGGCATTGGCCTGGATCCGCGTCCGGGCTCCGATCGTGACGTCGTTCTCGACGAGCGAGCCGCGCCCGACGACGACCTCGTCGCCGAGCTCGCAACGCTCGCGCACGCATGCCTGGTCGCCGACGATCACGTCGCGTCCGAGCCGCGAGCCCGCGAAGACGACCGCGCCCGCCAGGATCGCGCTTCCGGCACCGACGACGAGCGGGGCGAGCTCGTCGCGCCGCGCCGTCGACCGCTTGCCGAGCACGGGGTGCTTGCCGACCACGGCGTTGTCTCCAATGACAACTGACTCGCCGAGCTCCGTGCCGGGATAGACGACGGCCGACTCGGCGATGTCGCTCAAACGCGCTCGCGCTCGAGCGACCGCTGGAGCTGCTCGAGCGTTCGCACGACGGCGAGCCCGTCGCGCGCGGCTGCGAACGGATCGCCCTCGCCGCGGACGAGCGCGACGAAGTGCTCACATTCGAGGCGGAGGGGCTCGGCGTTCGAGATTTTCGGGATCGAGATGTCTCCCGTTCGCGTCCGCCACTCGCCGTAGGTCAGCGGCGGCGCTTCGGCCGACTTCTCGTAGACCGTCACCTTGCGCTCGAGATCCATGTCGTCGAAGACGGCCATCTTCTGGTCGCCGACGACGGTCATGCGGCGCATCTTGTGGGGGTCGAGCCAGGAGAGGTGCATGTGCGCGACCACGCCGGACGGGAAGCGCAGGTAGCAGAACACGACGTCTTCGACCTCGCCGAGGAAGCTCTCGCCGCGGGCCCAGACCTCGGTGGGTTCCTCCTCGAGCAGGTGCAGGATGACGGAGAGGTCGTGGGCGCCGAGGCTTCCGAGCGCATTCTCGTCACGACGGATCTGGCCGAAGTTCTGGCGGTTCCCGTAGACATAGAGGACGCGGCCGAGCTCACCGGAGTGGACAAGCTCTCTCAGCTTCGAGACACCGGGGTGGTACAGAAGCAGGTGGCCGGGCATGAGCACGAGCCCGCGCTCCTCGGCGAGCGCGACGAGCTCCTCCGCCTCTTCCGCGGCGAGCGCCATCGGCTTCTCGACGAACACGTGCTTCCCCGCGAGGAGGGCCTCTCGCGCAAGATCCGCGTGCGTCACGACCGGCGTCGCGATTGCGACCGCGTCCAGGTCCGGGTCCTCGAGCAGGTCGTCGAAGTGCGTCGTCCGATCAGGCCCCGGAAAGCGCGCCGCCTGGGCCTCGAGCCGCTGTGCGTCGCGGTCGCAGAGCCATTTGAGCTCCGCTCCCGGCAGGTCGCCGAAGTTGCGCGCTAGGTTCGGGCCCCAGTAGCCGAGGCCCGCGAGGCCGACACGTACCGCTCCTGATCTCATCGCGGCGAAATCGTATAGAGGAGGTCAGCGATCCGGTCCGACGCGTGGCCGTCCCCGTAGAGGGGCGGACGCTCGGCCGGAGGGCTCGGATTCTTCACGGCCGCGATGAGCCGTTCAGCGTCGGTTGCGACCAGTGTGTTCCAGCCGGCCTCGACCGTCTCCGGCCACTCGGTCGAGTCCCGGAGAGTGACGCATGGGACTCCGTACCAATACGCCTCCTTCTGCACTCCACCGGAATCGGTGAGCACGACGCGCGCCTGCGAAGCGAGGGCCGCGAAATCCAGGTATCCGGCGGGAGGAATGAGGCTGATGTGAGCCCCGAGGGTCGCGCCCGCCACGCCGAGTGCGTCGCGTGTGCGCGGATGGATGGGAAAGACCACGCCCTCGTCGAGACGGTTCAGGCCCTCGACGATCGCGCGCAGAGAGTCGGGGCGCACGTTCGCCTCGCGGTGAAGCGTGAGCAGGAG
>JACCYG010000365.1 GCA_013696595.1 Actinomycetota bacterium
GGCCCGGGGTTTCCGCCCGAGTTCCTGCCGCAGGCCTTCGACCGCTTCACGCGCGCGGACGAGGCCCGCGGCGGCGGCTCCGCCGGCCTTGGGCTCGCCCTGGTCGACGCGGTCGCGCGGGCGCACGGCGGCAGCGCGCGGGCCAGGAACCACAGCGGCGGTGGGGCCACGGTGGCGATCGTGCTGCCGTCCGGCGAAGACGGTTAGCGGGCCGAGAGATGCCGCCCGCCGCCGTCACAGAAGAGCCCACGGGGCTTGTCTACCGTCCGGAGCTCGTCTCGGCCGAGCAGGAAGCCGAGCTCCTCGCCTATCTGGATCGGCTCGACTTCCGCGAGCTCGTCATGCACGGCCGGACGGCCCGGCGAACAGTTCGCCACTTCGGCTTCGACTACGAGTACGCGTCGCGCGGCGTGCGGCGCGGCGATCCGCTCCCGCCGGAGCTCGAAGACGTGCGCGCCCGCTGCGCCGACCTTGCCGGCCACGCATCCGAGGAGCTCGCGCAGGCGCTCGTCACCCGCTACCCGGCCGGTGCGGGGATCGGGTGGCACCGCGATGCGCCGCAGTTCGGCGAGAAGATCGCCGGCCTTTCGCTCGGTTCTGCCTGCCGGATGCGCTTCCAGCGTGGGACGGCGGGGGAGCGGCGGGTCCACGAGCTCCCTCTGGAGCCCCGTTCGGCCTATGTGATGGGTGGCGAGGCCCGATACGCCTGGCAGCACTCGATCCCGGCGACGAAAGAGCTCCGGTACTCGATCACGTTCCGCACCCTCCGCGATCCCGCGCGCGACCTCCACTCAGCGGCTGGCCTCTTCGGCTAGCGCTTTCACGCCGGGCGGCCGTGCGCCTATCCTCGCATGGTGCACGCGGTCGTCCTCCTCGAATCCGAGCCACGTTTCCGCCGATTCCCGTTCGCCCTCTCGCTCGACGTGCCGGTGGAGCGGGCGGTCGTGGATGCCCGCGACGCCCTCGCACGCAGGCCTGGCCGCTTCGACGGGCCGATCGCCTTCTGCCACGGAGTCACCCCTGAGGGCGTGATCCTGAGGCGGGCCGGGCGCTACGCCGAGGCCATGGTCGTCTTCCAGGAGCCGACCCTTGCCTACCGGCTCGGGTTTGCGCTCGGCGTGCAGCTCTTCGTGGAGCGAGAGGAAGGCGTCGTCCTCTTCCAGCTCCGCGGCCCTTCGATCGGCCGTGACCCGCTCCTCTGGACGGCCTCCGCCTCCGGCGGCGTGCGCCCCGGCGAGGAACCGCGCGCCGCAGTTCTCGCCGACGCGGCCGAGGAGACCGGCCTCGGAGAGGATGATCTGGTCGGTTTCCGCCCCGTCGCGGTTTGCGTGAACGACGACTCCGGTTCGGCCCTGGTCGTCTACCACGCGACCCTCCGCGCGGGAGCCGAGCCGCTTCCCGACGAAGCCAAGGTGGCCGAGCTTCACTGGGCTGCGGGCCCGACGGCGATCGGCGCCCAAGTCTCGGGAGACACTCTGGCCGCATGGGCGGCGCTCGAAGCCTGGCGCGAGGCCCGCACGGCCGCTCCCGCCTAGAGAATCTCGTCACCCTTCGGGGGATGGTCGCACCGGCCGGGCGCGCCGATGCTCCCCTTGGAGCAGCCGCCGCCATGCCGCGAGACAAGACCGCCGAACAGATCCAGCAGGGCTTTGGAACAGGGCTGCGAGCGCAGCTCGAGCGGCGGCGTGACCAGATTCAAGCCGCGGAGGGCGCAGGCGTTCAGCAGGCAGCCGCTGCGGCGGAGATCGCCGCCCGAGGGACAGATGGCGCAACGCCGGAGCTCGACGCTGTGCGCATCGAGCTAGCAGCATCCCTGGCGCGCGAGCAGTATCTGCGCGCCGCGCTGGGCGAGCAGCTCGAGACGACGGAGCGAGGCCTGAAGATCGACCGCGAGCTCGATGCGAGAGCCGGCGAGCTCGACGGCCGTACCGCGAAGCTCGAACTGGCCGAGCGGGAACTGGCGGAGAAGGCGCGGATGCACGAGACTGAGCTGACGTCGTTGCGCGCCGAGCAGAAGAAGCTCGTCGAGGGGCAGGCGCGACTCGGCGAGACAGAGCTTGCCGCGAAGCAGGCGGAGGCCGAGGTCGACGCAAAGCTCCGCGAGCTCACGCAGGCCGACCGCGAGCGTGGCAAGAGCGCCTCCGAGGTCGAAAAGCGCGCAGAGCGTGCCGCCGAGGCCGAGAGCAAGCTGGCCGAGCGCGAGCGGGAGCTCGCCGCGCGCGACGCAGAGGCGAACGAGGCTCACGAGGCTCGCGGGCGAGAACTCAGCGAGCGCGAGTCGGCCCTCGCCGAGGCGACCCGCTCCGCGAAGGAGCGCGAGCAGGCGATTGCCGCCCGAGAGCAGGCGCTCGGCCGGATGGAGCCCGAGGTGGAGAAGGCGGGCGCGTCGCTACGTGAGCGAGAGGAGAAGGTGGCCAAGCTCGAGGTCGACCTCGCCGGACGCGAGGCGATGCTTCGCACCGACGCCGAGCGGCTCGAGCAGGAGCTCGCAGGGCAGGGTCAGGCGGCCCGGGAGGCGGTCGAACGTCTGGCCGAGCTCGATGCGCGTGAGGCGGAGTACGCCGCGCGCGAGGCCGACCTGCACCGACGTGAGGCCGCGTTTTCGCGGGCCGAGGCGAACGCGAGCCGCGGCCAGAACCTGGACGAGCTCGAGACGCGGCTCAAGGAGCGCGAGCGCGAGCTCGCCGAGCGAGAGGCAGTCCTCGTGAACGACGAAACGCTCTCCGGTTCCCACAAGGAGCGCCTCACGAGGCGCGAGCAGCGCGTGGTCGAGATGGAGGAGACCATGCGCGAGCGCGCCAAGGAGCTCGACGAGCGCGAAGGCGAGGCCGACGCGCGCGAGGCCCGGCTCGATACCGATCTCGAGTTCCGCGAGGAGAAGCTCGAGCACCGCGAGTCGGCGCTTGCCGAGCTCGAGGAGCGCCTCGGCAACAAAGAAACCGAGCTCGCCGCCTACGTGGCCCAGGTGCAGGGCAAGTTGAACAAGGTCGCGTAGGGAAGCAGCTGCGGCGTTGGCACTTCCCGTCTAAACCGGGCCATTCGGGCCCGCGCAGGCAGAACGGCTCCTCTGGCGTGCCAGCTTCGGCCCGCTCCGGGTGAGGCCGCCGCGCTCGCGGCGAAGGGCCTCGACGGCGCCGTCCGCTCGCTCACGCGCCCGACCCCTTCCGGCCTCGAGGGCCCGGTGCCGCACGACGGCGAGGGCAACCCGCTACGCCCCGCCGACGAGTGGGGCCACGACCACCTCTGGTGGCTCGACCGCATGGTGCGCACTCGGCGGCCGCTCGTCGAGCGGATGACCCTCGTCTGGCACGACTGGTTCGCGACGTCGCGCGACGGCGTGCAGGCGAACCTCCTGCTCCGCCAGAACGAGCTCTTCCGCCGGCACGCCCTCGGCAATTTCGGACGCCTCCTCCAGGACGTCACGCACGACCCGGCCATGCTCGTCTGGCTCTCCGGCGACGAGAACACTCGCTGGTCGCCGAACGAGAACTACACGCGCGAGCTCATGGAGCTCTTCACGCTCGGCGCCGACCGCGGCTACTCGGAGCGCGATGTCCGCGAGCAGGCTCGGGCGCTGACCGGGTGGACGGACGAAACCCGCTGCAAGGCCTCTCGCTCGACCATCACCTGCAGCCCTCGCTCGCAGCCGGGCGCGTGCCCGTCGCCACAGTCGAGTCCCCGAAGAAGTACGACTTCTGGGCGCGCGGCGTGTGGGGCCCCGTCCAGGAGCGGATGCTCGATGCGATCGGAGGGCTCGCGTCGGCGCAGCCGGGTGGCGACCCAGCTGTCATGCAGGCGGCCGCCGCCGCGTACCAGACCGACCAGCTCCGCCGCCAGCTCACAGCGCTCGCGGGGAGGTTGGCGGCCGGCTTGCCTCTCCACTGTGTCGCCCTCCAGGCACCCGGCGC
>JACCYG010000009.1 GCA_013696595.1 Actinomycetota bacterium
AGTTCTCGCGCGCCGCAGAGTGTCGGGCCGAGTGGCCCCGCGCCTGGAAGAAGCTGGCGCGCGTGGCGTGAGGCTCCGCATCCCGCGCCGGCAGAAGGTCGTCAGGGCCGCAGGAGGTCTCGTCGTCAGGCTCGGGCGCGACGTGCCGGCGCTCGAGGTGCTGCTCGTGCATCGGCCGAAGTACGACGATTGGACGTTACCGAAGGGCAAGGCCAAGCCCGGCGAGTCCCACGAGGCGTGCGCGCTCCGCGAGGTCGAGGAGGAGACCGGTCTGCGTTGCGTCCTCGGAGTCGAGCTCGCGACGACGCGCTACACCGATTCGCGCGGGCGCCCGAAGGCCGTTCGCTACTGGCTGATGCGCGTCGCGAGCGGCGAGTTCGTCCCGAACCGCGAGGTCGACGAGATCGCGTGGCTCGATCCGGAGGCCGCCGCGCAGCGGCTCTCGTACGACCGCGATCTACCGATCTTGGCCGCGGCCGCATGGCCTCCGAGCCCGCGAGCCTCCTGACGCGCCTCGCTTCACGAGGCCGTTACTGGATGTTCACGCCGCGGCACCCCATCTCCCGGCGAATCGCGCCGAGACTCGCCCCGACCACGACGGAAGGGGAGAATAGATGAGCATCCACGGCAACTGGGACGTCCGGCGCACGTCGCGGCGGCGGTTCCTCGGCACCGCCGGAGCCACAGTGGCAGGCGTCGCGCTCGGCGGGCGCTCGGCCCTCGCCGCGAACGGCGCGGGCAGCGGTTCTTACGGCCCGCTCGTGCCCGACCCCGGCGGCATGCTCGACCTGCCGCGCGGCTTCCAGTACCGCGTGCTCTCGGCCGAAGGCGCCCTGCTCTCGAACGGCGCGCCCGTGCCGGGCGACCACGACGGCATGGCCGCTTTCGCGGGAAAGGGCAACACGACGGTGCTCGTCCGCAATCACGAGCTCCGCGGCGCGGAGCAGCCGGAAGTGCCCCAGTCCAACCCCTATGACGGCGACGAGGCGGGCGGCACGACCGCGGTCGTCGTCCGCCCGAACCGCACCGAGCTCGACTCCTACGTGACGAGCTCCGGAACCCGCAACAACTGCGCGGGCGGCGCCACCCCGTGGGGCACCTGGGTCACCTGCGAGGAGGATCGCACGGACGGCCACGGCTACTGCTTCGAGGTCATGTGGGACGACCCCGAGAACGTGCTCTCGAAGACGCCGATCGAGGCGATGGGCTTCTTCTCGCACGAGGCGATCGACGTCGATCCCGCGACCGGGTTCGTCTACCTGACGGAGGACGACTTTCGCGGCCGGATCGACCCGACGAACCCGGTCAACGACACGCGCTCGAGCTTCCTCTTCCGCTTCCGGCCGAACGACAGGCGGCAGCGGCCGGGCGCGTTGCTCGGCGGCGGCACGCTCGAGGCGCTCGCGATCGAGTCGGCGCCTCTCGCGGACGCCGATTTCTTCAACCCGGGCCAGTCGTTCGGCGTCGTCTGGAAGACCGTCGATCCCGTGGAGCCGCACGCCGCCGCGCTTGCCCAGGGGTGCGTCCGCTTCAACCGGCTCGAAGGCTGCCACTTCGCCGGCGGCGCCTTCTGGTTCGACGATACGGCGGGCGGCGAGGCGCGGCTCGGGCAGGTGTTCCGCTACCTGCCCGAGACGAACACGCTCGAGCTCTTCTACGAGGGCACGGACGCGAACGAGCTGGAGAGCCCCGACAACCTGATCGTCACGCCGTGGGGCGACATCTGGCTCGCCGAGGACGGCGACGACGCCAACCGGGTCATCGGGATCACCGCCGAGGGCGAGGTCTACGAGTTCGCGAACAACCGGGTGGACGGTCAGGCCGAGTTCGCCGGCCCCACCTTCTCGCCCGACGGGCGGACGTTCTTCGTCAACGTCCAGACGCCGGGGATCACGTACGCGATCTGGGGGCCGTTCGCCCGCGCGCATCGCGCCGGCCAGGCTCGCATGTCGCATGCCGCTCCGCCGGCGGCCCTCGCACCGCGGGTGCCGGGTGCACTCGCCGAGGCGGCGAGTCGGCACGGGCTCACGCGGCTCGAGGCGGCGGCCTTCGACCGGCTCGGGGTGCCGCTGCTCTAGAAAGCAGCTAGGCCGCGGCGCGCTCTGCCGCGAGCTGGAGCGCCGCGCCCTCGCGGATCCCACCCTTCGCCGGCGTTAGCTCGACCCCGAGGAGCAGCGAGACCTCGGAGAGGATGAGCGCGCCGGCGAGGAGCGTTCGGGCGCGGTGAGGCGGAAGCGCGAGCTCCTCCGAGGTCTGCTCCGCCGAACGGCGCGCGAGGCTGTCGAG
>JACCYG010000013.1 GCA_013696595.1 Actinomycetota bacterium
CGAGGATCGAGACGTCGAACGTCCCGCCGCCGAGGTCCCAGACGAGGATCGTCTGATCGGACTCCTTGTCGAGCCCGTACGCGAGCGACGCCGCCGTCGGCTCGTTGATGATCCGCAGGACGTTGAGGCCGGCGATCTTCCCCGAGTCCTTCGTCGCCTCGCGCTGAGCATTGTTGAAATAGGCGGGGACCGTGATGACGGCGTCCGTCACCGGCTCGCCGAGATAGGCCTCCGCGTCCGCCTTGAGCTTCTGGAGGATCATCGCGCTGATCTCGGGCGGCGCGTATTCCTTGCCCCCGGCCTTGACGCGCGCGTCGCCGTTCGGGCCCGCGACCACCTCGTACGGGATGATCTTCATCTCCTCGGAGACCTCCGAGTACTTGCGCCCCATGAAGCGCTTGATCGATGAGACGGTGTTCTGCGGGTTCGTGACCGACTGGCGCTTCGCGGGGGCGCCCACGAGCCGCTGGTCGTCCTTCGTGAACGCGACGACCGACGGCGTGGTCCGGCCGCCCTCCGCGTTCGGCATGACTGTCGGCTCGCCGCCCTCGAGCACGGCCATGCACGAGTTCGTCGTGCCGAGATCGATTCCGATTGTCTTGGCCATAGTCGTTCGCTCCTTCGTGAGTTCGCTCGCTCGGGTTCTTTCTCGCGCTGAGAAAATCTAAGCCTCTTTATAGCAGATCAACGGAGGTGCGTACACGGCCGCACAAGAGGGCCGCTAGACGTCGACACGGCCGAGGAGCTGATCCGGCAGAGGATGATCCGGCACGCGCGACCCGTGCAGTCTCGTAGTAGAAGGGCCCGCAACGTGCGAAGACGCCCACGCGGGCGCCTTCGCTGCGACAGAAAAAGAGTCGACTAGATGCGCTCTCGACCCTCTCCCCGGGCCTCCCCGAGCTTGTCGCCGGCGACGTCCTTGGCCTGGTCTGCCTTGCCCTTTCCTTCGCCCCACGTCTCCTGGGCACTACCCTCGGCCTCGGTCGTCTTGTCGTCGGTGACCTTGCCCTTCGCTTCTTTGGCGGTCCCCTCGACCTTGTCCCACTCGCCGGCCATGTACCCCCCTTTCGGCTCGTGTCGTTCCTGTGTCCCCGGCCGACGCAGAGGCAAACGTCGATTCCGGCAGGCTAGGGTACGAGCATGGAGCCGCTCACCGACAGCTTCGGTCGCGAGATCAAGAGCCTCCGCGTGTCCGTGACCGACAAGTGCAACTTCCGGTGCACGTACTGCATGCCTGCGGAGGGTCTCGAGTGGCTGCCGAAGAACGAGATCCTGACGTTCGAGGAGATCCATCGCCTCGTCCGCGTGATGGCGCGCATGGGCGTGAGCGAGATCCGCCTCACCGGCGGCGAGCCGCTCGTCAGACGCGATCTTCCCGAGCTCGTCCGGATGCTGGCTGGCACGCGCGGCGTCGAGGATCTCTCGCTCACCACGAACGGCGTTCTGCTCGACCGCCTCGCCGGGCCGCTCGTCGCTGCCGGCCTGCGCCGAATCAACGTCTCGCTGGATTCGCTCTCGCACGTGAAATTTGCCGAAATCACGCGCCGCGACGCGCTCGACCGGGTGCTGGCCGGCCTCGAGGAGGCGGAGCGGTATCCCGAGCTTCGACCGATCAAGGTCAACTGCGTCGCGGTGAAGGGATTCACCGAGACCGAGGTTCCCGCCCTGGCGGACCTTGCCAGGCGGAAGCCCTATGTCGTCCGCTTCATCGAGTTCATGCCGCTCGATGCCGACCAGGCCTGGGAAGACGACAAGGTCCTGACGGGCGCTGAGGTGCGGGCGATCATCGAGGAGCGCTGGCCGCTCGTGGAGATCCCCGCCAAGCCCTCGTCGACGGCGCGGCGGTTCCGCTTCGCCGACGGTGCCGGCGAGATCGGGTTCGTGAACCCCGTGTCGGAGCCGTTCTGCTCGACCTGCGACCGGATCCGCATGACGGCGGAGGGCCGGCTGCGAACCTGTCTCTTCTCGCGCCGCGAGTGGGATTTGAAGGCGCCGCTTCGCGCGGGGGCGACCGACGCCGAGGTCGCTGTCCTGATCCGAAACGCAATCAACCAAAAGGAATTGAAGCACCGCATCAACGAGCCTGGATTCGTGCGCGCGAGCCGCTCGATGAGCCAGATCGGCGGCTAATCCCGAACGAAATTCGCGCCTTCGGCGCGGCAATTTCGTTCGGCGATCGAGCGGTCGGCCGCCTGGGATACGGCGCCGTGCCCGCGACGCGACCAAGGATCGGCTCTCTAGAATCCTGCGCATGATTCGGCGGGCCGGGAGGGTCCTTCCGCGCGGGTGGGGCGATTTCGGGCTCCAGCTCGCGATCTGGCTCGGCTTCGTAGCCGTGTATCAGGTCGCGCGCGGGCTCGCCGACCGGGGTGCCGCCGAGGCGATGGAGAACGGGCGGATCGTGCTCGACCTCCAGCGGAACCTCCATACGCTGGTCGAGCCGGACCTTCAGCGCGTCGTGCTTCAGGCCCCCGACTTTTTTATCGACGCCCTGAACTGGTCCTACTGGCTGTCGCAGTTCGTCGTCGTGAGCCTCGCGCTCCTCTGGATCTACCTCTTCCGAAACGAAGCCTTCGCGCGGGTTCGAAACTGGGTGCTCGCGGCGAACCTGATCGGGCTCATCGGCTACATCCTCGTCCCGACCGCCCCGCCGCGGATGTTCCCCGAGGAAGGCTTCGTGGACACGCTCGCGTCTTCGGCCGGATTGAACCACGGAAGCGGGCTCATCGAGCTCGCGTCGAACCCTTACGCCGCGATGCCGAGCCTTCATGGGGCCGACGCGCTCATCATCGGTTTCGCGCTCGCCAGCCTCGTCACCAGCCGCTGGCTGAAGGTGGTCTGGACCCTCTGGCCGACGTGGGTCTGGCTCGCCGTCATGGCGACCGGAAACCACTTCTGGCTAGATATCGCCGCGGGTGTCGGCACGGCGGGCCTTGCCGCAACCGTGCTCGCGTGGCACGAGAGCCGCCGAGACGAGGTCGCGCCGGCAGTCTCATCCTCGCACCGCTGCTAGCCTCGCCCGCAAGGTGACCCGCACGCTCCCGCGCGTCCAACGCGCGTACACGAACGAGGTCCGTCGGGTTGCTGCGAACTCGATGTCGCAGCTCGAGCAAACGCGCGTAACACCGGATGCGCTCACGGCCGCCGGTGTCCTCCTCTGCATCGCCGGCGCCATCGTCGTCTACTTCGAGTACGCCGGTTGGGGCCTGTTCTGGATCGGCGCAGCCCTCTTCGTCGTCGGCTCGATCCTCGACATCCTCGACGGCGCACTCGCTCGGCGTCGCGGGCTCGGCACGCCGTTCGGCGCCTTCATCGACTCGACCGTCGACCGGGTCGGCGAGGCTTTCATGCTCGGCGCGATCTCGCTCGTCTTCATGCGGGATGGGTACGAATGGGCGGTCGGGCTCACCTTCGCGGCGCTGACGGGGTCGTTCCTCGTGAGCTACACGCGCGCTCGCGCGGAGGCGCTCGGCCTGAAAGGGGACGTGGGAATCGGGAGCCGCGCCGAACGCGTGGTCGTGATCACGACGGGACTTGTCCTGGCGCCGGCACACGAATTCGTTCTGCCCGCTGCGATTGCGCTTCTGACGGCCACGGCCTGGCTCACCGTCGTCCAGAGAGTGCTAGCGGTCCGGGCACAGCTCCACGCGCGCTGATAGCACTTTTGTGCTATCTCTATCTCCCGACATGGCACGGGACCGTACCGACGTGCTCGTCCGCATGCCCGGTGAGCTCAAGAAGCGGCTCGCCGAGGAGGTGGGACGGCGCGGGAGCAACCTGAACGACGTCGCGGTCGAGATCCTCGCGGCGCGCTTCGGCGTCGACTTCGACCCCACAGGACGCAAGGGAAGTCCGCGCGCGTCCGGGCGCGACGTCCTCCTCCGCATGCCCCGTGCTCTCAAGGACCGCCTCCGGCAACGAGCGTCGGAGCGGAAACGAACAGCGAACGAGCTGATCGTCGAGACGCTGAGCGAGCGTCTTGGGATCGCCTCACCCAGGAAGGAACGAATGGCTTCGACGAACGGAACGCAGAACGGCAAGGCGCGCTCGCGCGACAAGGTGCGCGTCGCGATCATCGGCGTGGGCAATTGCGCGAACTCCCTCCTCCAGGGCGTCGAGTTCTACAAGGACGCCGACCCGGATGAGTTCGTGCCGGGCCTCATGCATGTAGACCTCGGCGGCTACCACGTGCGCGACATTGAGTTCACGGCCGCCTTCGACGTCACGACGGCGAAGGTCGGCAAGGACCTCGCCGACGCGATCTGGGCGCAACC
This sequence comes from Actinomycetota bacterium, assembly GCA_013696595.1. Lineage (GTDB taxonomy): Bacteria > Actinomycetota > Thermoleophilia > Gaiellales > Gaiellaceae > JACCYG01. The sequence goes on from JACCYG010000013.1 coordinate 4,275, forward strand.
GAACGACACGTACCGCTTCGCGGACGTCCCGAAGACCGGCATTAAGGTTTCGCGCGGGATGACGCACGACGGGCTCGGGAAGTACATCTCGGAGGTCGTGGACAAGGCACCCGGCGACACGGACGACGTCGTCGAGATTCTCCAGGAGACCGGCACGGACGTCGTGGTGAACTACCTCCCCGTCGGCTCCGAGGAAGCGACGAAGTGGTACACCGAGCAGATTTTGAACGCGGGCTGCGCGATGGTGAACTGCATGCCGGTCTTCATCGCGAAGGGCGGTTACTTCGGCAAGCAGTTCGAGCAGCGCGGCCTTCCGATCATCGGCGACGACATCAAGTCGCAGGTCGGCGCCACGATCACACACCGTGTTCTCACGAGCCTCTTTCGTGAGCGGGGCGTTCGCCTCGACCGGACGATGCAGCTGAACGTCGGCGGAAACTCCGACTTCCGGAACATGCTCGAGCGCGAGCGCCTCGAGTCGAAGAAGATCTCGAAGACGAACGCGGTCACGTCGATGCTCGAGTACGACATGGGCGCGGAGAACGTCCACGTCGGCCCGTCGGACTACGTGCCGTGGCTGACCGACCGCAAGTGGGCCTACATCCGGATGGAGGGTTCGTCCTTCGGGAACGCGCCGCTCAACATCGAGCTCAAGATGGAGGTCTGGGACTCGCCGAACTCGGCCGGGATCGTCATCGACGCGGTTCGCCTTGCGAAGCTCGCGCTGAACAACGGCGTCGCGGGCGCCCTCGAAGGGCCGAGCGCCTACCTGATGAAGTCACCGCCGAAGCAACTGCGCGACGACGAGGCCTACGAGGCCGTCGAGGCGTTTATCAAGAAGCACGCTCGCACGAAAAGCAAGAAACCCGCATCTGCCAGATAAGAACGGGTCGCGCGCGGGCTTCCCGTCCGCGCGCGGGTGCCGTTGGGTACCCGCGCGCGGGTAGACGGACGCGGATGCGTACCCGACCCTCCCGCCTACCGCGTTCGAGCGTACTTCGAAAAAGCGCACACGGGTGTGCGCTTTCGCAAAGAGAGCGCGCACCCCTGTAGCCACGAAGCCGTCCAAGAGCCCTTCAAAACGGAAAGTTTTCGCAAGGGCGATACTTTTGTCAACGGTCCGGAGTCCCGACTGCGTGCCGCGAGCGTTCGACGCCCGAACGACCGCCGAAAACGGCCTCGACTTACAATCGTTTCGGAGATGGGCCTTCGCATCTGCATGGTCACGCCGTTCGCGTGGTCCCAGCCGCATCCGGTGAACGAGCAC
>JACCYG010000025.1 GCA_013696595.1 Actinomycetota bacterium
CTGTCGCACGGGAGGGCGGCGCGGCGGCGCTCGATCTGCTCGAGCTGGGGCCGTCGGCCGGTCTCAATCTCCTCTGGGACCGCTTCGCGTACGAGTACCAGGAGGGCCGGTGGGGAGGACCGTCCTCGCTGATCCTTCGCGGCGAGGAGCGCCGGCCGGTTCCCGCCGTGCTGCTCGAGACGCCGGTCGGAGTCCGGCGACGGCGCGGCATCGACCTCGACCCCGTCGACGTGACGACCGAGCACGGCGCGCGCCTTCTCCGGGCCTTCTTGTGGCCGGGGCGCGAGGAGCGCGTTACGCGCCTGGACGCGGCGATCGAGATCCTCCGGCGCGATCCGCCGGAGCTCATTCGGGGCGACTACCTCGAGCTTCTTCCAGCCCTTCTCGACGAGCGGGACGAGCGCGCGCTGACGGTCGTCTTCCAGACTGCGTCCACGGGCTATCTGGGAAGCGCTGAGCGCGCGCAGCTGCGTTCGATCCTGGATGAGGCGGGCGCCGAAGGGCCGCTCGCTTGGATCTCGACACGGGCTCTGGAAGAGCGCGAGGAGGACCGAAACGACAGCTATGAGCTCGAGGTCGCCGTGTGGCCGGGGGGAGAACGGCGCTTTCTCCTCCGCACGGACTTCCACGGCAACTGGATTGAGTGGCGCGGCGACGCACCGTGATCACATCCGCGTCCAACCCGCGGCTCAAGCTCATCCGGAAGCTCGCGTCGCGCCATCAGCGCGACAAGCTCGGCCTCTTCGTCTGCGAGGGAGAAGACCTCGTCGCGGCCGGGCTCGACGCGGAGCTCGAGCCGGTGGAGGCGCTCATCGATGTGGACAGGCCCGCGCTTGCAGAACGTCTTCCTCGGGCCGAGCTCGTCGCGCCCGAGCTCATGGCCGAGGTCTCGACGCTTCCGCATCCCGCGCGGGTGGTTGCGGTCTTCCGACGCGCCGATCTTCCAGCGGGCACAGATGCTCCGGTGGGCCTCGCGCTCTGGCACGTCGGCGATCCGGGCAACATCGGGACGCTCCTTCGCGCCGCAGACGCGCTTGGACCGGCGTTCGTCGCGCTCTCGGCGGGATGCGCCGACCCGACCGGCCCGAAAGCGTTGCGGGCCTCCGCGGGCGCCGTCTTCCGCGTCCCCGTTGGGCGCTTCGACGGGGCTCCTGCGCCGCTCGTCGCGCTCGTCCCCCGTGCTCCGCGCGCGCTCTGGGACCTCGAGCTCGGCGAGCGGACGACGTTCGTGCTCGGCGCCGAGCGCGAAGGCCTGCCCGGTGACGTTCTCGCGCGCTGCGACGAGACCGTGTCGATCCCGCTCGCGGAGGACTCGGACTCGCTGAACGTGGCCATGGCGGGCACAATCGCGCTCTACGAAGCGAAACGGCGCGCGTGACAGCCGTTTTGCTCGGGCTCGCCGTGGCGGGGAGCCTGGTTGCGGGCGCGATCATCGGGGGCTTCTCACGTCTCCCCGAGCGGGCCGCGGCAGCCGTGACGGCCTTCGGCGGCGGGATCCTCTTCGCCGCCGTCGCGCTCGAGCTCGTCCCGGACGCGGACAAGCGCGCGGGTCTCGTCGCAACGGCCGTCGGCTTCCTCGCGGGCGCGCTGGTCTACGTGGCGGCGGATGCATGGCTTGCGCGGAACGAGGGCATGGATTCGATGCGCCGGTCGAGCCACGCTGCCGCGGCGGGGCAGGTCATGGCGATGAAGCCGGGCAACGCCGAAGCCGCCCGCGGCGAGTCGATCGCGGCGGGTCTTGTGGTCGATGGGATCCCGGAGTCGTTCGCGCTCGGACTCACGGCCGCGGAAGGCCACGTCGGGCTTGCGCTCCTCGTCGGCATCGTAATCGCCAACGTGACGGAGGCCTACGGCGCCGCACAGCCGATCGTGGCGGGCGGGCGCTCCCGCCGGTTCGCGCTCGGGCTGCTTACGACGATCGCGCTCGTTCTCGGGGGTGCGGCGATCCTCGGTGGCACTGCGCTCGCCGACGTGTCCGACTCGATCGTCGGCGTTTCGGAAGCGGTGGCAGCGGGGGCGGTGCTCGCCGTCGTTCTGATCTCCGTCGCGCCGTATGCCTTCAGGGAAGTGAGCCGCTGGGCCGCCGTTGCCTCCGCGCTCGGCTTCGTGGCGGGTTACCTCTTGACGTGATGGAGGTTCGTACCTGGATCGAGGCGTATGGTCGGGCGTGGCGCGAGGGCGACAGCGAGGCGGTCGGTGAACTCTTCACCGACGACGCGGTCTACCGCTCGCATCCGTTTCGGGAGCCGCATGTGGGTCGGGACGCGATCCGGGCGTACTGGCGCGCCGCGACGGCCTCCCAGGAGGAGATCGACCTGCGCTTTGGGGAGCCGATCGTCGCGGGAAACCGTACCGCCGTCGAGTGGTGGGCGATCATCCGGGAGAACGGCGAGGACGTAACGCTTCCGGGAATCCTCGTTCTCCGTTTCGCTCCGGACGGCCGTTGCGAAGAGCTCCGCGAGGCGTGGCACTACAGGCTCACCCGCCGTGAGCCACCAAACGGTTGGGGCCGCTGAGGCAGCCCGTGCGGGACGCAGGGCGACATGCGCGAGGACCCAGTGCGCAGGCGCGGGCCGTTGAGCCTGCTTGCGTTGCTTTCAACGAACCCGATGCGCGCCAGGAGCGCCACGATCCCTCGCGTCACGCGCATTGAGCGCGCGCTAGTGGAAAGCAACACAAGCTCCCGGCTTGGGGCTCCGAGCCGCCCCTCGTCAGGTAGACCGGCGG
>JACCYG010000089.1 GCA_013696595.1 Actinomycetota bacterium
CGTGGTGGTCGCCTCGACGGACAAGGCAGCGCTCGGTGCCGGCGTGTACGGGCGCACCAAGCGCTTCATGGAGCAGCTGACCGCGTTCGCCGCGCGGCAGGGCGGCGCGCGTCGCCTCGCGGTTCGCTTCGTGAACGTCCTCGGAAGCGCCGGAAGCGCGTCGGAGCTCTTCGTGCGACAGGCACGCGCAGGCGTGCCGCTCACGGTGACCGATGCCGGAATGGTCCGCTACTGGATCACGATCGGCCACGCCGCGTCCCTCGCGGCGCATGGGGCGCTGCTCGCGGCCGATGGCGTCCTCCTTGCAATCCCGACCGAGCCGGTGACACTGACCGTCGGGGAGCTCGCCGAGCGGATCTGGCGACAGGCCGGGCGCGCGGGAATGCCTGCCGTGGAGCTCGTCGGAATCCGGCCGGGCGAGACGGTCTCCGAAGTCCTCACCGGCCCAGGCGAGGAGCTGGGCGACGAACGCCACCAGGGAATCGCGCCCGTGATCGGTGAGATTCCGGGGACGGGGGCCGCGTGGGTTCTCGAACGGCTACCGAAACGCGGCGCGCGCGAGGAAATGCGCGCCGTGTGGCTCGAGGCGATGCGCCGGCCGGGGCTTCTCTCGCCGGCCGCAACCGGCGGCCGTTAGCGAAGTCGTCAAAGTTCCGCGAGGGAGCCGTCGCAATCGGCGCGACCCGTGTGCGTTTTTCGGCGATAGGCTGAGCCCGAGTAGGGCGGCGGGTCGGGGCCCGAATTTCTCGCGCGGGAGTAACTACATTGGCCGCCGCTCCGCGCGCACTGGTCGCATCTACCGGCACTTCGAGGGAGGGGCAAGCCCCTCCCCGCCCACAAGTAGCGGGTCGGCTGTCGCCGTCCCTTACTTCGTGCCGAACAGGCGATCGCCGGCGTCGCCGAGGCCGGGCATGATGTAGCCCTTGTCGTTCAGCTCGCGGTCGACCGCGGCCACCACGATCGTGACGTCGGGGTGCTCGGACTGCAGGTGCTCGATCCCTTCGGGCGCCGCGACGAGGGCGATCAGGCGAACCGACTCCGCGCCGGCCTCCTTGCAGATCTTGACGGCGGCCCCCGTCGACCGTCCGGTCGCGAGCATCGGGTCGAGCAGGAGTACGTCGCGCTGGGCGATGTCCGCCGGGAGCTTCACGTAGTACTCGACGGGCTCAAGCGTTTCCTCGTTCCGGTAGAGGCCGATGAACCCGACGCGAGCGCCCGAGATGAGCGAGAGCACGCCGTCGAGCATCCCGATCCCCGCGCGGAGGATCGGACAGACGGCGACCTTCTTGCCCGAGATCCGTTGCACCGTCGTCCGTTCGAGCGGCGTCTCGATCTCGACCTCTTCCGTCGCCATGTCCTTCGTGGCCTCGTAGGTGAGAAGGAGCGTGAGCTCGTTGACGAGCTGGCGGAAGGCCTGCGTGGGCGTCGACTCGTCCCTCAGGAGCCCGAGCTTGTGCCGCACGAGCGGGTGAGTGACCTCGACGATCGGCTGAGTGGCGACCGGGGTCACGCCACGTACGTCGTGAAGCCGCGGAAGCCGGGATAGAGCGGGCGCTTCTCACAGAGGACGTCGCTTCGCTCCGCCAGCGCCCCGATCTCTGCGCCTTCGGTGAGCGCCTCGCTGATGATCGCGCCGACCTCCCGCATGTCGCTCTCGTCGAACCCCCGCATCGTCACCGCGGGGGTCCCGAGCCGAAGACCGGACGCGACGGTCGGGGGCCGCTCGTCGAACGGAACCGTGTTCCGGTTCGCGGTGATGTTCACCTCGTCGAGACGCTCCTCGGCCTCGCGGCCGGTCCACGAGCTTTTCCGCAGGTCGACTTGCATGAGATGCGTGTCCGTCCCGCCGGTCAAAAGGTCGAGCCCGCCGTCGACGAGCGCCTCGGCGAGCGCGTCGGCATTGGCGCGGACCTGTTCCTGGTAGGAACGGAATCCCTGTGAGGCCGCGATCTTGAAGCACGTGGCCTTGGCGGCGATCGAGTGGAGCAGGGGTCCTCCCTGCATCCCCGGGAACACGGCCTTGTCGAGCGCGGCGGCGTGCTCCTCCTTGCAGAGGACGAACCCTGAGCGCGGCCCGGCGAGGGTCTTGTGGGTCGTCGACGTGACGAAGTCGCAGTACGGCGTCGGATTCGGATGGAGGTCCGCAGCCACGAGCCCGGCGAAGTGCGCCATGTCGCAGAGGAGAAGCGCGCCGACGTCGTCCGCGATCTCTCGAAAGCGCTCGGTTTCGATCGTCCGCGCGTAGGCCGAGCCTCCGCACACGATGAGCTTGGGACGGCATTCTTGTGCGACGCGCCTGACCTCCTCGAAATCGATCAGGTTCGACTCGCGGTCGACTCCGTAGCTGACGATCGTGTACAGGCGCCCGGAGAAGTTGACCTTGAGGCCGTGCGTCAGATGCCCGCCGTGGTCGAGCCGCATCGCAAGGATCGTGTCGCCGTGCTCGAGGCAGCTGAAGTAGACGGCCATGTTCGTCTGCGCGCCCGCGTGGGGCTGAACGTTCGCGTGCTCGGCGCCGAAGAGCGCCTTCACCCGGTCGATCGCGGCCTGCTCGATCTCGTCGACAACGTCGCAGCCGCCGTAATAGCGCCGGCCCGGATACCCCTCTGCGTACTTGTTGGTCGGCACGCTCGCCTGCGCCTCGAGGACGGACGGCCACGTGAAGTTCTCGGACGCGATCAACTCGATCTGTCCACGCTGGCGCTCGAGCTCTCGCTCGAGCAGTCCGGCGATCTCCGGATCGATCTCCAGGAGCGCCGCGTGGCGGAGGTGCTCAAACGTCTCCTGAGCTACGGCCACGCCCGTGAGTCTAATCCTCGGAGGCTGCGGAGCTCGCCGGGCGCGCACCGACCGCAAGTTCACTCGATCGAGCGAGTTCCGCGTGCCCCAGAAGGGAGAACCACCGTTGTTGATCCGTGGAACTCGCGCATCTCGTCATCATCGCTCCGCTAGCAGCCGTGGTGCTCCTCCCCCTCGCACGCGAGTACGCCGACTTTCGTAACGAGTGGGGCCTGAGCCGCGTGGCGGCGCTCGCGACCACGCTCCTCGTCCTCCCCGCGCTCGCGGTCGGCCTCTCCGTCTCGCTCGCCTTCGCCCAGGAACCCGCGGTCCAGTGGACGACGACGGTCGTCGTCACGGTTGCGACCTACTCGCGCGCGACTGCCGCGCTGCGCTCGGCCGCCGCTAGCGGATCGCCGCAGCGATCCTCGTAAGCGCCTCGCCCGCGGACACGGCCCCTTCGCGCAGGACGACGGCATCAGGGCCGGTAAGGTCGACGACCGTGGACGGCGTTCCGGGAAGCTCTCCCGAGTCCACGATCGCCGCCGCTGCATTCCGCAGCTCCTCCGGGATTTCGTCGACACGCCGCGGGTCCGGGCCGCCGTGCAGGTTCGCGCTCGTCGCCGCGACGACGCCGACCCGCTCGACGACGGCACGAGCCTCGTTCGGAAGGCTCGGGACGCGGATCCCGATCGTGTCCGGCCTCGAGCCGGCGAGCCAGCTGAAGCGACGTGCCGGATTCGAGAATACGAGCGTGAAGGGACCCGGCAGGAGAGCGCGCGCGAGGACGGCCGCCCGGCCGCGGAGCTCGGGCACCGCGTCGAGGATCGCCTCGAGGTCGGCGGCGAGAACAGCCGTCGCCATGCCCTCGGGACGCCCCTTCAGCCGCGCGAGCCGTACCACCGCCTCTTCGCGGTAGCCGTCGACGCAGAGCCCGTACACGGTGTCGGTGGGCAGGATCACCGGCTCCCCCGCACGAAGCGCCGACTCCGCTTGCTCCGTCGAGCTCATCGCGGCACGATCATGCCCGAGACATGTCGCTCCGCGATGCCTGGGAATCCGAGGCCGAGAAGTGGGCGCTTTGGGCCCGGGAGTTCGAGCACGACTCCTACTGGCGCTTCGGACGGCCGAATCTGCTCGCGCTCTTACCGCCGGCGGGCAGGCGGACGCTCGATCTCGGCTGCGGCGAAGGTCGCCTCACGCGCGATCTCAAAGCGGGCGGCCATCGAGTGGAGGCGATCGACGCATCGCCGACACTCGTTCGATTCGCCAAGCAAGCGGACCCGGGCGGCGAGTATCACGTCGCTGACGCCGCTTCGCTGCCGTTCGAGGCCGGCGCGTTCGATCTCGTAGTCGCCTACATGTCGCTCATGGACTTCGACGACATGCCGTCGGCGGTCGCGGAAGCCGCTCGTGTTCTCGAACCCGGTGGACGCTTTGTCGCGGCCGTCGTCCACCCGATCAATTCCGCGGGCCGGTTCGAGGACGACGACGCCGAAAGTCGTTTTCTCATCGAGGACACGTACCTCGAGTCGCGGCGCTACACCGAGATGCTCGAGCGGGACGGCTACGAGATGAGGTTTCACAGCCTGCACCACCCGCTCGAGACGTACGCAAGCGCATTCGGGGCCGCCGGATTCCTGATCGAAGCTATTCGTGAGCCCGTGCTCACGGCGGACGCCTTCGTTCTGCCCGAGTCAGCGCGCTGGGAGCGGATTCCGATGTTTCTCTACATCCGCGCCGTCAAGCGCTGAGGCGCCCGTCGACGACGCGCTCGGTGCCGCCGAGGTCACGGGTCACCGTGATGTCCTCGTAGCCGAGCAAGCGGAGAA
>JACCYG010000036.1 GCA_013696595.1 Actinomycetota bacterium
GGAGGAGTTAGCCAAAGGGGCTCGGCGCGCAGCGACGAGCCGCTTTGGCTGGGAGCGGATCGCAGGCTCGATACTTTCGCTTTGATACGTTCGCGGGATGGGAGAGGCGCAGCGCCTGACCCCGGACGAGCAGCTGCGCCTCGCTCGGGAGCAATTCGAGGAGACTGAGGACCTCACGCTCGCCGTCGAGGAGGAGTTTGCGCTCCTCGATCCCGCGACGCTCGGGCTCGTGAATCGCTTCGAGGAGCTGCAAACGGCCGCCGCCGGCACTGAGCTGGAAGGCTCATTGGTCGGCGAGCTCATCGCGTCGGAAGCCGAGGTCCGCACCGGGCGCTGCACGACGTTCGCCGAAGCCGCGCAGAAGATGGGCGAGCGACGCGCGCAGCTTCTCGCCCTGGCCGACTCGCTCGGGATCGCACTCGCTGGTACCGGCACGCACCCCTGGAGTCCCTGGCAGGAACAGCGGATCATCGACACGCCGCACTACCGCACGAACGACGAGGTTCTGCGCTACGTGGTCTGGCGCAACAACTCATTCGGGCTCCACGTCCACACGGCGGTTCGTGGCGCCGACCGGGCCGTGCGCGTTGCCACGGCGTTGCGGAACTACCTGCCTGAGCTGCTCGCGTTCTCGGCGAGCTCCCCGTTCGTCGAGAACGTCTATACCTATCTCCATTCCGCGCGGACCGAGATCTTCACGCGCATGTTTCCGCGCTGCGGCATCCCAGACGCATTCGACGGCTGGAACGCGTACGAGCGCTACGTTCGCTTTCTCTACGAGACGGGCTCGATCACCGAGCACACGCAGATCTGGTGGAGCGTACGTCCGCACCTCGCGTTTCCAACCGTGGAGATCCGGATCTGCGACGGCCAGCCGCAACTCGGCGAGGCACACGCGCTCGCGGCGCTCCTCTACGCCGTCACCGCACGCATCGCACGCGCGCTCGACGAGGGAGAGGAGCTTCCGTCGTGCCAGAACCACCTGCTCGAGGAGAACTTCTGGCGCGCGATCCGGCACGGCATGGCCGGCGAACTGATCGACCTGGCTGCCTTCCCGTCGGTTCGTGTGCGGCCTGCTCGCGCCGCGCTCGAAGAGCTGATCGAATGGACGCTCCCGGTCGCCGAGGAGCTCGGGGCAGCCGGGTACTTGACCGTTCCGGCTGTCACTCCGGCGGAGCGCCAGATCGCGCGCTACGAGGCGGGGGAGAGCTTCGAGGCAATCTACGCGGACGAGGTTTTGGAGCCGGCGCGTGTCTGAGGACGAGGCGAAAGCCGGCGAGCACGAACGTCTTGCGCGCGAGCTTGCCGAGGAGTTCCGGCGCCTGCGCGTCGAGGACCTCCTCGTCCAGACGCTCGTGACGGTCTCGTCGATCGGCTATCGCAGGCTAGGGCTCACCGAGGACACGCGCGAGGCCCGCGATCTCGCCCAGGCTCGTCTTGCGATCGAGACGATGCGCGCCCTGACTCCGGTCCTGGAGAGCCTCGTCCCGGCCGAGCTCATCCGCGACTTCAACCAGTCCGTGGCGAACCTGCAGCTCACCTACGCGAGCGTTGCGTCCGAGGAAGCCGCGCCGGGCGATCATGCGACCGAAACGAAGGACGAGGAGCCGGCCGATGGCGAGGGCTGAGGTCGGCGTGTTCGGCGGTTCGGGCTTTTACTCGTTTCTGGAAGACGTCGAGGAGGTCGAGGTCGACACGCCGTACGGCAAACCGTCGGCGCCGTTCACGATCGGCGAGGTCGGCGGCAAGCGCGTCGCGTTCTTGCCCCGCCACGGGCGAAAGCACGAGTTGCCGCCCGCACAGATTCCTTATCGCGCGAACATCTGGGCGATGCGTGAGCTCGGGGTCCGACGGATCATCGGGCCAAATGCGTCAGGCTCGCTCAAGGCTGAGATCGGGCTCGGGGAGTTCGTCGTCACCGACCAGTTCGTGGATCGTACGAGCGGACGGGCGGACACCTTTTACGAGGGTCCCGAGACGACGCACGTCTCCGCTGCGGATCCGTACTGCCC
>JACCYG010000045.1 GCA_013696595.1 Actinomycetota bacterium
CGAGGAGGTGGTCTCTCTCGGCCGCCTCGGCTGGACTTCCGCCCCCCGGTCGGGGGACCGCCAACTGTCTTCGGCAGGCGCGGGCGGATCATGATCCGTCCCTACACCAGGGTATCCATGTTTGTCCTTAGGCGGGAACTGCTTCCTTCTCTTCGTCCAGCTCCGAGACGACTTCGCGCGTCCTCGCCGGGTCGATCTTGATTCCCGGGCCCATCGAGCTCGTCAACGTCACGGAGCGAATGTATCGGCCCTTCGCGGCCGCCGGCCTGGCGCGCATCATCTCCTCGATCACGGCGGCGTAGTTCTCGAGCAGGTTGCGCTCGTCGAAGCTCTTCTTCCCGATCGTCAGATGAACGTTCGCGCCGCGGTCGGTGCGGTACTCGAGCTTGCCTGCCTTCGCCTCGCGGACGGCCTTCGCGATGTCGAACGTCACGGTTCCGGTCTTCGGATTCGGCATCTTTCCGCGCGGGCCGAGGATGCGCCCGAGCTTTCCGACCGTGCCCATCATGTCGGGCGTCGCGATCGCCACGTCGAAGTCGTCGAAGCCGGCCTCGACCTTCTGGGCGAGATCGGCCGCGCCGACGACATCCGCCCCGGCCTCCTCCGCGTCCTTGGCCTTCTCACCCTCGGCGAAGACGGCGAGACGAACGTCCCGGCCCGTCCCGTGAGGAAGCATGAGCGTCCCGCGGAGCTGCTGGTCGGCGTGGCGGACGTTCAGGCCCATGTTGAAGTGAACCTCGACCGTCTCGTCGAACTTCGTCGCGTCGGCTGCTTTCAGCAGGCGCACGGCCTCGAGCGGCGAGTACAGGTGCTCGCGGTCGATCGTCGCGCGGGCCTGGCGATAGCGCTTGCCGTGGTGACTCATTTGTCTACCTCGACTCCCATCGAGCGGGCCGTTCCCGCCACGACGAGCATGGCGTGGTCGACGTCTCGGGCGTTCAGGTCGACCAGCTTCGTCTCCGCGATCTTGCGAACCTGGTCGCGCGTGAGCCGGCCCACCTTCTCGCGGTTCGGCTCGGCCGAGCCCTTCTCAAGGTTCAGCGCTTCCTTGATGAGGACGGCGGCGGGCGGCGTCTTCGTGATGAAGGCGAACGAACGGTCCTCGTAGACCGTGATCTCGACCGGCGTGATACGACCGTTCTCCTGCGCCGTCTGGGCGTTGAAGGCCTTGCAGAACTCCATGATGTTCACGCCGTGCTGGCCGAGCGCCGGGCCGACCGGAGGCGCAGGGTTCGCCTGCCCGCCGGGGATCTGGAGCTTGATGAGTGTGAGAACTTTTTTAGCCATTGCGTTCCTTGCTTCGCGGGGCCGGATATATCCGGGCCCCTACAGATTCGGTCAGTCGATCTTTTTCACCTGGTCAAACCCGAGCTCGACGGGCACCTGGCGCTCGAAGATGTTCACGAGCACCTTCAGCTTCTGCTGGTCGGCGTTCACGTCGACGATCTCGCCGTCGAAGTCGGAGAGCGGCCCCGAGGTTACCTTCACGGACTCGCCGAGCTCGAACTGGGCAACCGCGCGCGGCCGGTCGGCCGTAGCGCCGGTGTGAAGGATGCGGTCGACCTCAACCGTCGAGAGCGGGACCGGTTTCGAGCCCGCGCCGACGAACCCGGTCACGCCGGGCGTATTCTTCACCACCGTCCAGGCTTCGTCGCTCATGTCCATGTTGACGAGGACGTAGCCCGGCAGCACGCGCTGCTCGGTCTGCACACGCTGTCCGTCCTTCGTCTCGATCCGCTGCTCGGTCGGAACGATCACGCGGCGGAACCGAGGCGACTGGTTCATCGAGAGGATCCGGTGCTCGAGGTTGGTCTTCACCTTGTTCTCGTGCCCCGAGTAGGTGTTGATCACGAACCAGCGGAACATCAGCGATCACCTTGCGAGCAGATCGTGCGCTTCGGCGGCGAAAAGCGAGCATGGCAAGGACGCAGGGAGCGCTCGTAGCCGGAGGCTACGGGCGCAACTGAGGACGCCGCCAGGCGACGCTTTGCAGCCGATCGAAGAGTGCGAGATGGGCGCAAGGGGGTCGTCACTAAAATCTCAGGAGGACGTCGCGGACGAGGCGGCTGAAGGCGAAGTCGGCGGCTGCGAGATACGCGCCGACGACGGCGATCGCCACGATCACGACGATCGTGGCCGAGAAGAGCTGGCGGCGCCCAGGCCATTCGACCTTCTTGAGCTCGCCCCAGGACTCTCCTACGAAAGCGCGCAGGCCGCCACGGCGCTCGCGCTGCGCACCGGTCTGGCTCTTCGTCTGCTGGACCGGGCGAACCTGACGGCGGCGTTCGCGGGCGCGCTCGGCCGCCTGCGCGGGCGCCTGGAAATCACCGCTCCGCTTGCCGCGCCGTGTGCGCGAGGGCCTGGCCACTACCTGGTCTCCCGATGCAGCGTGTGGCTACCGCACCAGCGGCAGTACTTCTTTGTCTCGAACCGGTCCGGTGTGTTCCGCTTGGACTTGTTCGTCTGATAGTTGCGCCGCTTACAGTCGGTGCAGGCGAGCGTGATTGCTACTCGAACTCCGGTGGCCACGTTGCTTTCTTCCTATCTCTTTCGGTCCTGGGAAAGGTAGCGGCGGGAGGACTCGAACCTCCGACACGCGGATTATGATTCCGCTGCTCTAACCAACTGAGCTACGCCGCCGCGCGGCCGGAAGTGTACCAGCGTGGAGCGCACGCTCCGGGCTGGGACACGGGTTCCCGTAGGAACGGGCATGCCCCGCCCGCGCGCCTCGATATCAGGCGCGTACGAGCTCGACGCCTGTCGCCTCGAGCTCCGCAATGCCTCCGTGGGCGACGTGGATCACGTCTTCGACACCTGCGCGCTTCAGGAGGGACGCCGCGATCGAGCTTCTGTTCCCCGCGGAGCAGGCGACCGCGACCGACTTCCCGTTCACGAGAAGCCCATCCGGAAGCCCGTCACGCAGGTCGTGATAGGGAACGTGGAGAGAGCCCGTGACGTGGCCTTCCTTCCACTCGGCCTCCTCGCGAACGTCGAGCAGAACGACGTCGCCCGCCTTCAGGCGCTCGGCAAGCCCCGCCGCGTCGAGAGCAGGCGTCGTCCCGACGTCGAGCCCGGCCTCCCGCCAGGCGGGAACGCCGCCCGCCAGATATCCGCAGAGCCGGCGGAGGGCGACGGCCTCGAGCAGGCGCCCAAGCCGACGCGCCTGCTCGTCCGTCGCCGCCGTCACGACCAGGTCTGACTCGGCGTCGACGACCCAAGCGGCGCGCGTGCCGACGGCAGGGTGCGTCATCGTGACGTTGATCGAGCCCGGGACGTGCGCGGCGTCGAACTCGTGCGGATCGCGGCCGTCGACGAGGACGACTCCGCCGTCGTCCAGCAACTCCTTCACGCGCGCGGGCCCGAGGGGTTCGAGCGCGGCGGGCTCGGTCACGAGGGGCCCGCGGTTGAGCGCGACGATTCGCTCGAAGTTGGGCGGTTGAGGCGCGAGGTTCAGCGTCAGCGCGCGCACGAATTCTTCCTCGTCGTCGATGCGTGCGAAGGGGTTGAAGCGGCGCTCGAAGCCGATCGTCGACCCGGGCTTCTCGCTCATCCCGGCGCCGCCACAGAGCGAGCCGCCGATATGAGCGGGCCAGACCTCGGTGAAATCCTCGAGCGTGAGCAGGCGGTGGAGCGATCCGAAGAGCCCGTGCGCTCCCTCGTCGGGCTCGACCGCAAGATCGGGTCGCGCGAGGTCGCCGACGAACAGCGAGTCACCCGTGATCACAAGCCAGGACGTGTCCGAACGAGAGCCGTCCTCGAGCCGGTACGCGAGATGTTCCGGACGGTGGCCGGGAGTTGCGACCGCGGTGATGCGCACGTCGCCCACCGAGACGACGTCGCCGTCCGAGACCGGCTCGTGGTCGAACCGCGCCCCGGCGTCCTTCGAGACGTGGATTCGCGCTCCCGTCGCCTCGGCCAGGCGTCCGTGCCCGGACACGTGGTCGGCGTGGTTGTGCGTCTCGAGAATGTGCGTGATGCGGAAGCCGTGCTCCTCGCCGAGCGCGAGGTAGTCCTCAATCTCCCACTTCGGGTCGACGACAGCCGCCTCTCCGCCGTCGGCAATCACGTACGACGCGCAGCCCAGGTCGTCGTGGAGAACCTGCCGAAAGAACATCCGGGCGGCAATGATACGAGCCGTGCAGTTCAGCCGCCGCGAGCTTGCCGGCGCCGTGGCCGACCTCGGCGTCCTCGTCCCGATCGCGGTGGCGCTCATCGTCGGCAACGGGCTCTCGCCGACCGCGGTGCTGCTGCCCGCCGGGCTCCTCTACCTCGCAAACGCCTTTGTGTATGGCCTTCCGCTCCCGGCGCAGCCGCTCAAGGCCTTCGGCGCGATCGCGATCGCCCAGGGGCTGGGGGCCGACGAGATTGCGGCCGGTGCCTTGCTCATCGGAGCGATCTTCCTCGTCGCAGGTCGTCTCGGCCTGCTCGACGCAGCCGCCCGCGTGTTTCCGCGCGCCCTCATCCGAGGAGTGCAGCTCACCGTCGGTCTTCTCTTCCTCCAGATCGCCTGGGGGCTCGTTGCCGATCCGCCGAAGGCGTTTGCCGACTACTCGCTCGACTCAAGCTGGGCGCTACCGCTCGGGCTCTGTACGCTCGGCCTCGCTCTCGCGCTCAAACGCCTTGGCATCTCGCTGGCCCTCGTGCTGGTGGGGATCGGGGTCATGCTCTTCCAGGCCGGGAATCAGAGCGAGCTCGGGCCGTCGCCCCTCGCGCTTCCCTCTCTAGACACCGCCACCTTCGTCGCCGCCTTTACGGCTCTCGTCATGCCACAGGTCCCGCTCTCCTTCGCGAACTCGTGCCTCGCGACCGCCGACGCGGCGCGCGTCTATTTCGGCGAGCGCGGTGAGCGCGTTCGCCCCGGAAACCTGGCGACGACCTACGGGTTCGCGAACCTCTTCGCCGGGTCGATCGCGGGCATGCCGGTCTGCCACGGCGCCGGCGGGCTGACCGCGCACTATTCCTTCGGTGCGCGCTCCGCCGGCGCGCCGCTCGTGATGGGCGCCGCACTCGTCACGATTGCGCTCACCGCGGGGGCCGGCCTCGCGGCCGTTCTCCCCGCGTTTCCCCTTCCGCTTCTCGCCGGCCTCCTCGCCGCGGCAGGCGTGCTCCACATCGGACTCCTGCGCGACCTTCGCGGCGCGCCGAACTGGGCGCTCGCGCTTCTCGTCGGCGTGCTCGGCTTCGCCGTGAACCTGACCGCCGCGCTCGGAGTCGGCCTCGCGCTCTGGTGGATCTCTGTCGGGGCGCGGCGGTTGGCGCGGCCGCGGCTGGCCGGGAGTGGCGTCTAGGGACGCGCGCGGGTCAGGACCGGCCCCCTACAGGGCGCCGCCGGCCGCCGGTGGTGCCGACGGCTCGGGCTGCTGCTCGCCCACCCGCGTGCGCGCAAGGTATTCCTCCACAAGCAGGACGTTCGACGCAGTCGCGCGCTCGACGACGGCGAGGAGCTCGGACATGCTCGACACCTCCTCGCGCTGCTCCTGCAGGAACCAGTGGAGGAACTGCTCGCCGACGAGGTCGCCCTCATCGCGTGCGAGGCGCGCGAGCTCGACGATCTGCTCGGTCACCTGCCGCTCCTGCTCGAGCGCGAGCGCGACGGGTGCGACGACGTCGTCGAAGTCCGTGCGCGGCGCCGCGACGCCTGGCACCGCCACCTTCTCCCCGGCGTCGAGGAGGTACTGGACGATCATCATCGCGTGGTTTCGCTCCTCGACGGCCTGGCGGTAGAAGTGCGCCGCGAGCTGCGGCAGCGTCTCGGTGTCGAAGTACACGGCGATCGCGACGTACTGCTGCGACGCGCCGAACTCGCGCGCGATCTGCTCGGTTAGAGCATCTGGAAAGCGGGCCACCGAGCGATTCTAGAAGTCTCCGCCGCCGAAGTCGCCGCCTCCGCCGAAGTCTCCGCCGCCGAAGTCTCCGCCGAAGTCGCCGTCGCCGGAATCCCCACCCTCGTAACCGCCGCCGTACGCGACGGGTGACGCGAACGCGCCGCCGAGCATCGAGCCGATGAGGATCCCCGGGAAGAGCCCGCCGAAGGGGCTGAAGAAGCCGCCAGCCCAAGGACCATAGGCAGGCCCCGCGTTCCAGTACGGCACTTGCCGACCGCCTACCGACACCTCACGCGCCGCCGGCTCGAGGCCGCGCTCGACCATCTGGGCGTCGGCCTCGCACGCAGGCACGAGACGCTGCGAGCCCCATGGGGGTGTCCACTCGACGTCACGGTCGGAGGGCCCGTGCCGCGGGTCGAAGA
>JACCYG010000055.1 GCA_013696595.1 Actinomycetota bacterium
CGGCCTTGTCGACGGAGAGGTTGATGACGCAATTCGAGATCACGACGTCGACGGACTCCGCCGGCAGCGGGATCTCCTCGATCACGCCCCTGAGGAAGACGGCGTTCCGCACGTCGGCCTCCTCCGCGTTCGCGCGCGCGAGCGCAAGCATCTCGTCGGTCATGTCGAGGCCGAACGCGGTTCCCGTCGGGCCGACGCGCTTCGCCGAGAGGATCACGTCGATCCCGCCGCCCGACCCCAGATCGAGGACGGTCTCGCCTTCGTGGAGCTCTGCGACCGCGGTCGGATTCCCGCAGCCCAAACTGGCGAGAATGGCCGCGTTCGGAAGCGCCCCTCGTTCCTCGGCGGCGTAGAGAGCCTCGCCGAACCTGGCGTCGGTCGGGCCGCCGCAGCAGCTATCGCTCTCGCAGCAACTCGCTTCTCCGCCGGCATCGACGGCCCGAGCGGCCTCCGCGTAGCGGCGGCGCACCTCGTCGCGGATCCCTTCAGCAAAGGTGGTCATCAGCAGCATGCCTCCTTCAGGTCGACGAGGCTGCCGAGCTTCGCGGACGCCTCGGAATCGAGTGAGTAGTACGCCCAGCGCCCGCGCTGCTCGCGCTCGACGAGACCGGCGTCGAGGAGCTTCTTGAGGTGATGGCTGACCGTGGGCTGCCCGAGACCGAGCGGCTCGATCAGCTCGCAGACGCAGACGGGTTGTCCTGCGGTCGCGAGCACGTTGACGATTCGAACGCGGGCGGGATCGCCGAGCGCGCGGAAGAGCGACGCCGTCGCCTCGGCTTCCTGGGCGGAGAGAAGCGGCGCCGCGAGCGGCGCGCAGCAGGCGATCGGGTCGAGTACGGTCGTCACCGGCCGTAAATATATCGATGAACGTCGATATGTCAAACCTGCGCCGCCTGGAGCCGCTAGCTTGGCGAAGTGGCACGAGCGAGGACCGTCGTCGAGCAGCCGGAAGGACTGGTCTTTCGGCGCGGCTTCCTCTCTGAAGACGAGGAGCACGAGCTTCTCGCAGCGATCGGGCCGCTCGAGTTCCGCACAACCACGATGCGAGGCCAAACGGCCCGCCGAACCGTTCGGCACTACGGATACGACTACGACTATGAGTCGTACGGGAAGCTCGTCCGCGGTCAGCCCTTGCCGGACTGGCTCACGGTAATCCGGAATCGCGGTGCGAGCTTCGCCGGGGTCGATCCCGACGACCTGGTGCAGGCGCTCGTCTCTCGCTATCCCCCAGACGCGCCGATCGGCTGGCACCGCGACGCGCCCATGTTCGGTGTGAAAATCGTCGGCGTGTCGCTCCGCGCCGCGTCGCGCATGTGTTTCCAGCGCACAGTCAGCGGGCTTCGCCACGTCCTCGAGCTCGAGCTTCCTCCCCGGTCCGCGTACGTGCTCGCCGGTGCAGCGCGATCAGCCTGGCAGCACAGCATCCCGCCGGTCAAAGAGCTTCGCTACTCGATTACGTTTCGCAGGCTCAGAAGCGAGCGGTGGGTCGCGTGACCCGGCTCGCGGCCGCCACCGGGAACGGCGTGGCCGTGCTCACCGAGGAGGATGGCGCATGGACGGCAACCGTCACCGCGTTGAAGAGCGCATCGTGCGTTGCGATCGATTCGCTTCGTCCGGCGACGCTCTTCGCAGGCGGCCGCGGCGGAGGCCTGCTGAAAAGCACAGACGGCGGCGCGACATGGGACGACCTCGCTTTGCCCAACGCGGACGTCTTCTCGGTGGCCGTGAGCCCGGTTGACGGAACCCTCTACGCAGGCTGCGAGCCGAGCATGCTCTTCAGAAGCCGGGACGGCGGCGACAGCTGGGAAGAGCTCGATGCCCTGCGCGCGATTCCGTCGGCCCCGACCTGGAGCTTCCCCCCGAGGCCGTGGACCTCGCACGTGCGCTGGATCGCCCCGTGCCCGCACGAAGCCGGGGTCCTGCTGGTCGGCATCGAGCTCGGGGGGCTCATGTACACGGACGACGGCGGCGCAACGTGGACGGACCACCGCCCCGGAGCACAACGTGACGTTCATTCGCTCGCCTGGCACCCCGAGGCGCACGGGCGCGCGTACGAGGCGGCCGGTGGCGGTGCCGCCTGGAGCTCGGACGGGGGCTTGACGTGGAAACCCGCCGACGAGGGGCGCGATCGCCATTACACCTGGTCGGTCGCCGTCGATCCGATCGATCCGGACTGCTGGTATGTCTCGGCGAGCCCGGGCCCCTACCAGGCGCACGGCGACGGCCGGGCCGAGGCGTTTATCTACCGCCGGCGGGACGACGGGTCGTGGGAGGCACTCGGCGGCGGGCTCCCGCAACCGCTCGACTGGATGCCCTATGCGCTCCTGGCGCTTCCTGACCGCCTCTTCGCGGGCCTCGCCGACGGGCGGCTCTACGCGAGCGAGGACCGGGGTGACACCTGGCGCAAGGTCGCGATCGGCGGGGACAAGCTCCCCCGCATCGTCGCGCTGACGCCGCTCCAGTAAAGGAAACGACGGGCTCGCGTTGCTCGTTTGAGCGCGGGCGGCAAGACTTCATCCATGCGCGCCGTCATCCTGCTCGAAGACGAGCCCCGGTTCAGGTCGTTTCCGTTCTACCTCTCGCTCGAAGGGGCGCTCGCCCGCGCCGTCGCGGACGCGCGCAATCTGCTCGCGCGCGACGCCGGCCGCTTCGACGGCCCGGTCGCCTTCTGTCACGGCGTCTCGCCCGAAGGGACGATCCTCCGCCGTGCGGGCAGGTACGCGGAGGCCCTCGTCGTGTTCGAAGAGCCGTCGCTTGCCTACCGCCTCGGCTTCGCGCTCGGAGTCCAGCTCTTCGTCGAGCGGCGGGAGGGCGTCCTCCTCTTCCAGCTTCGCGGCCCGTCGATCGGCCGCGATCCATTGCTCTGGACCGCCTCCGCGTCGGGTGGCCTGACACCCAAGGAGGAACCGCGGGCCGCGATCCTCGCCGACGCAGCGGAGGAGATCGGGCTCTCGGAGACCGACTTGAACGACCTGAGAGCGGTCGCGGTCTGCGTGAACGACGTCTCCGGCTCGGCGCTCGTCGTCTACCACGCGCGCCTCCGCGAAGGCGCGGAGCCGACTCCCGACCAGAGGAAGGTGGCGGAGCTCCACTGGGCTCGTGATCCTGGTGCGATCGGGGCCCAGGTGTCAGGCGACACGATCGCGAGCTGGGAGGCGCTCGAAACGTGGCTGACCGCACGTCGAGAGCGCTCCGTAGCAGGTTAAGCGCGCCGTTTGGGGGATAGCGGCGCACGACGGCTCCGCCGATGGTCACGATCACCCGGCCGAGCGAATACACGAACCTGCGGGTGCGGTTCTACCGTGGGACGTACCGGTTCTGGTGCTCGCTCCGCGGCCACCGCGAGGCCGGGATGACCGCGACGTTTCACGGTCTACCGGCCTTCGTAGCCGACGACCGCTCTAGCGCGCGATCGCTTCGTCGCGGCCCCAGATCGACGCCGAGACGACGTAGAACGCGGCGAGCAGCGCGAAGAGCACGAACGCGATCCAGCCGTTCACGAGGGCGACTAGGGTCACGGCTGTGTAGGCGAAAAGCCCCGGGATGTAGCTCCGGGTGATCCCGCTGACCTCCCGCGGATCCGCATCGCCGCGAAGGAGGTTCAGCCGGCCGTAGTGCCAGAGCGCATTGAAGAGGTATGCGGTCACCGTGAGCGTGGCGCCATACGTGAACATCGCGGTCTCGTTTCCGAGATCTTCCGCCACGAGCGCGGTCGGGAATGGGAGGAACGCGATCGACATGAGAAAGAA
>JACCYG010000067.1 GCA_013696595.1 Actinomycetota bacterium
GCCGTGGCCTAGGCGCGTTGGCCGACGACGACGACCGCTGGCCAGGAATCCTTCGGCCATATACGCCGGCCGACGTACTGCGGCTCCGCGGCTCGGTGCAGGTCGAGCACACGCTCGCTCGCCGCGGCGCCGAGCGGCTGTGGCGGGTGATGCACGAGGACGACTACGTGGCGGCGCTCGGCGCGCTGACGGGCGGGCAGGCCGTTCAGATGGTGCGTGCCGGTCTCAAGGCGATCTACCTGTCCGGCTGGCAGGTAGCGGCCGACGCGAATCTGGCGGGCGGCACGTACCCCGACCAGAGCCTCTACCCTGTGAACAGCGTTCCCGCGCTCGTCAAGCGTCTCAACAATGCGCTTCGCCGTGCGGACCAGATCGACTCGGTCGAAGGGGACGGGAAGATCGACTGGCTCGTCCCGATCGTTGCCGACGCCGAGGCGGGATTCGGGGGGTCGTTGAACGCGTTCGAGCTGATGACGGCGATGATCGAGGCCGGTGCCGCGGGCGTCCACTTCGAGGACCAGCTCGCCTCGGAGAAGAAGTGCGGCCACCTGGGCGGCAAGGTGCTCGTCCCGACGAGGCAGTTCATCCAGACGCTGGTCGCGGCCCGCCTTGCGGCGGACGTCGCGGGCGTCCCGACCGTGCTCGTCGCCCGGACCGACGCGCTCAGCGCGACGCTCCTGACGAGCGACGTCGATGAGCGCGACCGGGAGTTCCTAACCGACGAGCGGACGCCGGAGGGCTTCTTCCGCGTCCGGCCTGGGATCGAGGCGCCGATCGCGCGCTCGCTCGCCTACGCTCCATACGCCGACGTCCTGTGGTTCGAGACGTCGACGCCGGATCTCGAGCAGGCCCGGATCTTCGCCGAGGCGGTCCACGAGCGCTTCCCCGGGAAGCTCCTCGCGTACAACTGCTCTCCGTCGTTCAACTGGCGGAAGCATCTCGACGACGACGAGATCGCGGGCTTCCAGCGTGAGCTCGGCGCGATGGGCTACCGGTTCCAGTTCATCACCCTCGCCGGGTTCCACGCGCTGAACGCGTCCATGTTCGAGCTCGCGCACGCATATGCGAAAGAGGGCATGCCGGCCTACGTGCGTCTCCAGGACCGGGAGTTCGCGCTCGAGGACGCCGGCTACACCGCCACGCGCCATCAGCGCGAGGTCGGCGCGGGATACTTCGACGCCATCACCCAGGCCGTCTCGGGTGGCGAGAGCTCGACGCTCGCCCTGCGCGGATCGACCGAGGAGGCGCAGTTCGCGTCCGCGGGCGCGGCGCGCGCGAAATGACGATCGGCACGACGAAAGCGGACGAGATCGCCGTCGAGCTCGAGCAGGCGATCGTCGCCGGCGACATGCCTCCCGGCTCCCTTCTCCGCCAGGAAGACCTCTCCGAGCGCTTCCACGTCAGTCGGACGCCGGTCCGGGAGGCGCTTCGGCGGCTTGCCGCGCTTGGCCTCGTCTCGTTCGAGCCGAACCGCGGCGTGCGCGTTCGCACGCTCGCCGACGACGAGCTCTACCAGGCATTTCTCGTTCGGGCCGAGCTCGAGAGCCTGGCCACCGAGCTGGCCGCTCGCAAGCGAACACCCGCCGACGTGCAGGAGATGGACGCCGCGCATCGCCGGTTCGCCGGGGTGACCGGCGAAGTTCTTCGTGCGGAGACCGAAGACCGCACGCAGCTCATCTCGGCCTGGGTGCAGGCGAATCATTCGTTCCACGACGTCATCTACCGGATCGCCGACGTGCCGATGGTCGAGCGCATCGCCAAGCGCGCCCGGAGGACGTTCTCCGGGCAGGCCGTCTGGGAAGCCGGGGGTGCCGAGGTCGACGTGCTGTACGAGGCTAACGTTCTCCAGCATCGCGCGATCCGGGAGGCCGTCGCCGCGGGGAGCGCGGCGGGAGCGCGCGCCCTTGCGCGCGACCATGTCATCTCGTCGTACGAGCTCCTCCTCGCCGTGCGTGCGCACGTCGAGGACCGGTCATCCCGGCCACAGCTGCGCTCGGCCTAGCAAGTCTTGAGAGTGGGCCGAGATGTGTCGTGTCGGCCTCAAGCGTCACGAAACGCGCCGCGCGGCGACCAGACTTTGATGCCGGCCTCGTCGTGCGACGCCGCAGCGCCCGTCTCTTCGAGCTCGGCGAGTGTCACAGCGGCCTCCCGCCGGCGCCAGCCGAGCGCCGCGCCGAGATCGGCCGCGGACACGTCGCCCGCGCTCTGGAGGACGGTCGCCGCGAGCCGCCGCCGTGCGTCGTCGGCGGACGGCAGCCGCCGTAACTGAGTACGCCATTGGCGCGCGAAGAGATCGAGTCGGATCGCCGGCCAGCCGTGCTCCTGCTCGACAATCCCGGCGTGTGTGAGAACCAGGAGGCGTTGGAGGGACTGGAGACCGGCGTCGACGCCCCGCTTGTCGCTCGTGCTGAGTAGCATCCGAATCTCGGGACCGCAACAGGGCCCATTCTCGAGCACGGCCTCGGCGATCTCGAGCTGGAGGGACGACAAGCCCGCGGCGCGAAAATCATCGGCTCGCCCGTCCCGCTCCGTGCGTACATAGAGCGAGGAAACGAGCGCGGGGGAGACGAGTGACACAACGCGTGCGAGATGCCTGCCCGCGCACGCGAGCCTCTCCGCGGGGAGGTCGTCCTTCCAGCGCCACAGGCGGTCCATCTCGGGCGTGAAGGACAGGAACGTTCCAGCGGTGTCGCGCACCGCCCACTCGACCTCGCGCGCACCGGCGATCGCCTCCCAAAGCGACGGCAGGACGAGATCATCCTTCGGGAAAACGAGCGCGATGCCGACCCGGTCGACGAAGCCAGCGGCCCCGTTCAGCGAACGTACGCGAGGCGCGGATTCCATCGAACGGAGCGTAGTGCGCACTCTCGTATCCTCGGCCGGCGGTTGCCCACCCGGGACCGCGTGCGACCCCGGGAAGATCTGCGTCAACGGCCAGTGCGTCTGTCCCCCCGACCAGCCGCCCTGCGGCGGGGGGTGCTGCAATCCCGGGACAGTCTGCTGCCTGGGGATAACAGGGCTGCAGAACTGCTGCCCGCCTGAGCTCGTCTGCTGCGAGTCAGGCTGCTGCGAGCCCGGCGGCTCAGTGCTTCATTTCGAAAGGGGCTCTTAGCGGCGGCGGCCGAAGATCCGGCTGAAGATTCCGCCCAGCGGGCCCGGTCGCCAGCGGACGACAGGAGTGTCCTCGTGCTTCGGCAGGTCTTCGAGCGCCGAAGCCGGGAGGTCGAGCTCGACCCGGTTCGCCCAGATCCCGCTCACGCGCTCCGCTGCGACGAAGCGCTCGCCGCCGAATGACCCGACGAGAATCGCGAGCCCGGTGAAGACGTCAGCGGTCGCGTCACCGACGACCCGGCTGACTTGCCCGACAGTTTCGCCGTCGGAGGAAACGACGTCGGCGTCGGCCTCGATCGCCTTCCACGCGACCTGCACTCCCGCTCTCTCGCTCACACCGACTTCCCGCCGATGCGCCAAACCGGCCCCTGCGTCGCGAAGGGGCGGTCGTCGGACACGACCCGGACGACGCGGACGCGTCCGGTCATTCCTTCCTCGTCGAGGCGCGCGAGACAGCGGCGCGCCATTCCTGCCGCCGCCCCGTATCCGACTCGATGCGCGGCCCGGAAGCGGTACGACCGCGACCCGCCTGCGAGGGTGGGGTTCACGGGAGCGAGCAAGAGTGCGCCGCGCTCGAGGAAATCGCTCGACTCGAGATCCACCTGTGCGAAGAGGTGCGACCAGTCCGCCGGAAGCCCTTCCAGCAGAGCGTCCCACTGGGACGCGAGCGCGCCCGGATCCGCGCCCCCTGCCTCGACCGCCTCGTCTCCGCCCGCCGACTCGACGAGCTCGAGCCGTCCGCCGACTTCGTCCCGGTCGAGCCGGGTGAGAACGCGGCGCACGAGGTCGGGCGTCGGTTCGGCACCTCGGCCGCGCCGGTCCACGTTCAGCCGGAAGGTCGAGCCGACGCGCCCGGGCGCTGCCGGTCCGAGGAAGAGACCGACGCGGTCCGCAACGCTCTCGTCATCAGGCGTGAGCGCGAGCCAGGCGCTCTCCCAGCCACGCGGAAGGCCCTGGAGGATCTCGTCCCATTGCGCGGCCAACTTCACGGGCGAGGATGCTAGCGTAGCCCCCACGGTGGCCATAGCCGAGCAGAAGGGGCAGACCCTTTCGCCCGAACGGCTCAAGGAGTTCCTGCGCGAGATGCTCCTGATCCGCCGCTTCGAGGAGAAGGTCGAGGAGCGCTTCCGAGCGGGCGAGCTGCCCGGGTTCCTCCACGTCGCCATCGGGCAAGAGGCAGTCGCGGTCGGTGTGTGCCGCGCCCTCGACGACGGCGACGTCATCGCCTCGACCCACCGCGCGCACGGACACACGCTCGCGAAGGGGACGCATCCGAACGAGCTCATGGCCGAGCTCTACGGAAAGGTCGAGGGCTGCAGCCACGGGTACGGCGGCTCCATGCACCTCTACGACATCGAGCGAGGGAACCTCGGCGCGAACGCCGTCGTCGGCGGCGGCCTGCCTGCGATCGTCGGCGGCGCGCTCGCGTTCAAGCTGCGCGGCGAGCCGCGTGTCGCCGTTGCCTTCTTCGGCGACGGAGCGACGAACATCGGGACGTTCCACGAGTCGCTCAACCTCGCGCAGCTCTGGAAGGTGCCGGCGCTTTTCGTCTGCGAGAACAACCACTACGCGGAGTCGACGCCTGCCAAGCAGCAGCTTCCGATCGAAGACCTTACGAAGCGCGCCGACGCCTTCGGGATGACCGCGATGACCGTCGACGGCCAGGACGTCGAGGCCGTCTACAAGACGACCACGAAGGCGCTCAAGCACGCGCGCGACGGGAAGGGCCCGGTCTTCCTCCTCGCCGAGACCTACCGCTTCACCGGCCACTACGTCGGCGACCCGCAGGTCTATCGCCCGAAGGAGGAGGCGCGACACCTGCGCGAGACGCAAGACCCGGTCGAGAAGCTGCGTGCGCGCCTCGACGTCTCCGAGGAGGACTGGAACGAGCTCGACGCCGAGGTGACGGACCTCGTCGAGGGGTCGGTCGAGTTCGCCAAGAACGGCACCGATCCGAAGCCAGAAGACGCGTTGAAGAACGTCTATGCCTGAGCTCACCTATCGCGAGGCCGTCCGCGACGCGATGAGCGCGGCCATGCGCAAGGACGACGACGTCTTCATCATGGGCGAGGACATCGCCGAGATGGGCGGCTCGATGGGTGTCACGCAGGGGATGCTCGAGGAGTTCGGGCCCGAGCGCGTTCGCAACACCCCAATCTCCGAGATGGCGATCGTGGGCGCCGGAGTCGGGGCGGCCATCGCGGGCATGCGACCGATCGTCGAGGTCATGTACCAGGACTTCATGACGCTCGCGATGGAGCAGCTCGTTAGCCAGGCTGCGAAGCACCGCTACATGTCGGGAGGGCAGCTCAAGGTCCCACTCACCGTGCGGACGCAGGGCGGCGCGGGCTGGTCACCGGGCGCGCAGCACGCACAGCAGCTCGAGGCGTGGTTCGTTCACGTTCCCGGGCTCAAGGTCGTCTTTGCGTCGACGCCCGAGGACGTCCGCGGCCTCCTCT